>JAJRUK010000321.1 GCA_024277835.1 Planctomycetota bacterium
AAGCTGCCACGCTTCATCGATCGCAGAGCGAATATTTCGGGTCGCGTTGGCTACGTTTGTTTGTGAAATAACGGACGAACAAACGCAGATACAACAACCGACAGACGAAAGGGCGTCGCCAGAGGTTTTCGCATCCAGTCCACCAATCGCAACCAGCGGCAGGGCGGTTTTTTCGCTGGCGGCGATGAGCGTACCGATGCCCGCGATGTGATCCTGGGGTTTCGTCGCACTTGGGAAGATTGGACCGACCGCGATGTAATCCGGCGTGTCAGCGATCGCGGCATCGACTTGAGCAGTTGTGTGCGTACTCAGACCAACGATCGCACCGGCAGGCATAATGCGTCTTGCAGAACGAACGCTCATGTCGTCCTGCCCAAGATGCACGCCATGAGCGCCGCAGACCGCCGCGATGTCGGGCCGGTCATTGACGATGAGCAGTTTCTGCGAATCCCGACACAGTTCGGCAAGTCGCGTCGCACGTTTGATCATCTCCGCGTCGGTAAGGCTCTTTTCCCGAAGCTGAACACAGTCCGCCCCCTTATCCAATGCGGCGCGGGCGGTGTCGAACCAATCGCCAGCGCAGAGCGCTTCGCTGATCAACACATACAGTCGAACATCTGAGAAGCGCAGCTTCGCGCTCGCGGTCATCATGAGACCCCGTTCAATTTCGTAAGCAACATACCGAAGCTGTTCTACGCGCCTCCCCGCATCTTCGTCGATGATCTTTCCGTACTCTTCAATCGCCCGGAGCGATTCCGTCAGTCGATTGGCCGCCGCGATCGCGACGTGTAGCGCATCGCGTCGAGCGTACTCACTCTCATTCGAGATCTTGGTCCCAACGTCGCCAACAGTATCACGAGCGGCGATGAAGAAGTTCTGATCTTCCCTCGACTCCCCCGCCGACCTCCCCCCCGAGCCGCAGGCTTTCCCCTGCGCGGACGCCCGATCGCCAAGGACCGCCCCTCCCGCTTCAAGCTTCAACTGCAACCCACAAATCACGTTTCCCAGGTCATGTCGAAGCGTCTTGCATCGTTCGGTCAGCGAAGCATCCGCAAGGCAAAACCGCGCATACTCCTCCATCACCCGCAGCCCCTCGCGCGACCGGTTGAAGTTGGCATCGATGATTCTCAGTGCGTCGTGCATAGGTAAGAAGTTTACTGTGGTATCGCCGCTTGGCCAGTAACATCGACATCACACGCCGTCCCGCATTCCGGACACCGCGGTTCCGTCAATCCGTAAAGGTTGTAACCACACGCGACGCACTGGTTTCTATTCCGGCGTCTGCGCTCGCGCCAAGGGCCTACGATCATCGACCGCACGGGAAAAAGAATCATCAGAGAGACGGGCAACCAGACCGGCAATCGAAAGTAAGAGAATTCGCCAGCGGGCGGCCTACCCGCAATCGGAAAATACCCGTACGACATGCTGCCGCGCCACGCTCCACCGAAGTCCGGAACCGCCTGCCGGTCTCCGAGCCGAACCTCGTAAGGCTGTCGCTGTCGTCGCCACACGTTCCAGTCGGCATCGCTTACAGGAATCACCTCGGGAAGTGGCCATCGCGCAACCCGAATGCGCGGAACAATCGGTGCCCCGAGAATAGGAATCTTCGGATTCTGGCCCGGCGGGAATCGCGCATAGATCGGTCGCGCCTGTATTGGTTCGGCAACGCTCTGAAAGTAAAACAACCGAACCCGCCCGTCGAAGAAGCTCAGGGCCAGAGCATGGCGATCGCTCAGCGAGCACGTGGTCAGCAGGGGCGTGTAGATACTGACCGCGCCAGCGATTGCCATCGCGATCGCAACAAACGCAAGCCCAATACCACCAACGAATCGACCCATACCGACATGATAGGCCAGAATCGCCCGACAGGTGGAGAAATGACGAGCTTCCCGTACAATTTATGACGAGCCGGTCACAGACCGACGTTATAAAGGGACGATCGCCTCAATTTGAAGCGTTGACTCCGATCTTCCGATGCGCATCGCCGCAAGCACAGTGCCCAAAGCGAAGCGTCAGAAGCGCAACGCCCCCGAGCCGCAGGCTTTAGCCTGCGCGGACGCTCGAAGTCAAGGACGGTTCGGTGTTGCCGTCGTCGTTCGTCGGCAGGTAAGTGCTCGTGTCGGCAAGAGTGGCATAGCCCGCGCTCCCGGGTGCCACCGGCAGCTTGCTGCCAGTGTTCTTGTAACAGTGGGTAGCATGGCCCACGCGAGCGTGGCCATGTCTAACGCGGGACATGCGGATTCGAATCGCAACCGTCGGTAGATTTTGATTATGCCAGAAGACTTCATTATCGGTGCAAAGTTAAACGAGTTGGTCGATCGCGTGGTCGCCAGCTACAAGCGCGACTCGCGCACAGAGCACATCGGCAAGCTGTACCTCCCCTCGCGCGACGAGATCATCCAGCTCGTCCGCGATCTGCTCGAACTGCTCTACCCCGGCTTCATGGGAAGACAGCACCTGACCGATCACAACGTCGCCTTTCACGTCGGCGACCTGCTGCCGCGAATCGGCGAGACCGCCTTCAAGCAAATCTATCAGTGCATGCTCTATGCGGACGAGACCGGATCATCGAGTAAATCCAGCAACAGCCCCCCCGACGAACGCGCCCGCAAGGTGACGCTCACTTTTCTTGAGAGTATCCCCGCGATTCGCGAAACGCTCGCTGGCGATGTGCAAGCTTCCTACGACGGCGACCCCGCCGCGCTCAATACGGACGAAATCATCCTCGCCTACCCGGGCTTACTCGCCATCAGCGTCCACCGACTTGCGCATGCACTTTACGAACTCGACGTACCCCTCATGGCCCGCATCATGGCCGAGTGGGCGCACAATCAAACCGGCATTGACATTCACCCCGGCGCAAAAATCGGGCGAAACTTCTTCATCGATCACGGTACGGGCGTTGTCATCGGCGAGACAACCGACATCGGAGATTTCGTCAAGGTCTATCAAGGCGTCACGCTCGGCGCGCTCTCTTTCCCCAAAGACGAGCGAGGCCGAGTCATTCGCCGCGTGAAAAGGCATCCAACCGTCTGCAACCATGTGACACTCTACGCCAACGCGATCGTCTTAGGCGGCGACACCGTCGTCGGCGAAAACTCGATCGTCGGCGGTTCGGTTTTTGTGACATCATCTGTCCCTCCCGACTCCGTCGTCACGTTTAAGCCACCAGAGCTACGCCTCCGCTCCCGAAACGCCGCCACCGAAACAGCCGAGGAGCTAATCAAAAAAACCGAAGACACCGCATCCCCCACCGAAGTCACCGAAATGCCAGACTACATGATCTAGCGCGTCGTCGCTTTTCGAACGAAGGGTGTGGCATGGTCCACGCTCGCGTGGCCATGCTGCGGTGTCAAAGACGCCC
>JAJRUK010000322.1 GCA_024277835.1 Planctomycetota bacterium
CGACCGACTCGTGATCAACGATCGAACCGGTGTTCAGAATCACCGAGTCGCCAATCTGGCAGTGAGCACAGACGAGCGCGCCGGCTGCGATGACGGTGTTGCGTCCGATCGTAGCGGTCGAGGCGATGTTGGCGCTCGGGTGTATCGCGCTAATCATCTCGAACCCTTGCACCGTGAGCTGCTCGGCGAAGTTGCGCCGCACGCCGTTGTAGCCAACGGCGACAATCGCCTGCGTGATGCCGAGTTCATTGCGAAGACGCGGCAGGTCGTCGGGTGTTCCCAAAACCTCAAGCCCATCGATGTGGCGATCCGTCAGTTCGCGGTTCGAATCGACAAACCCGGCGAGTTCAACGTCACCGGCCTGTCGCAAGATGTCCAAGACGACTCGCCCATGCCCTCCACACCCAAGAATGATGCAGCGGCCCGCGGTCTCGTTTTTCAAAGCGTTCTTGATCGTCGATTCCATGATTGACATCCGTGCCCCTCTTCGCAACCTAAGATCAGCACACAACTTGCGCGCTCCTCTCATTTATCGGTCGCACCGGCGGGTAGCTGAATCGAATCGGTGGCAGAATGGTCCCTGCCCCCTGAGCATGGAAATCACTCGCAAAAACGGCCTCGACGGGCGTTGAGGATGGACCCACCCCCGCTCCATTGCCGATTGACTACTACCGGGGTCAGCCCTAAGCTCTAGCGGTGGGCTTGAGCGGGCATCTTCGATGTAACCCATTGCAAGCAAACCACTTAGAAATGTCGACGACACTCGAAACGCCATCTGCGCGACTGATAACGAGGCCATTCCTCGTGGCTGTCGTGATGCTTGCATCCGCAGCGGTGCTGGCGGGACCGGTCGGGAGCTGGTTGCAGTTTCGCCTCGACAAAGCTCCGCTACCGCTTCGCAATCCACTTGCTGCCATGGATGTCGATGCCATTCGCCCCTATCGGGTGGTGGGTCGCCTCACGCTCGAACCCAACGTCGTCGAGGCGCTTGGTACGAGCCAGTTTCTTCACTGGACGCTTGAGGATACGAGCGTGCCACGGTCTGACCCTCTTCGGCGGGCGACACTCTTTATCACGTACTATACCGGCGGACGAGACCTCGTCCCGCATGTGCCCGACGAGTGCATGCTGGGCGCAGGGTATCAGGCGTTCGGAAATCATGAGAACAAGGATGTGACGCTGCCGGCGCTCGTGCAAGAGTTCGCGTCTGTTCCGGTACGCGTGTGTACGTTCATACGGACTGCGATTCACAATTCAGCGAAGATGACGGTCGTGTATACATTTGCCGTCAATGGTTCGTTTGCCGCGACGCGCACGGACGTGCGCCTGCGGACGGCTGACCCACGAAACAGGCATGCGTATTTTAGTAAGATCGAAGTCAGTTTCCCCGGGGCGACGCGCGCGCAAAGCGTTTCGGGAGCACGTAAACTGTTCGATACAGTCTTACCCGTCTTGCTTCGCGATCATTATCCCGACTTTGAGCAAGCGGAGAAGGCCTCCGACGAACAATCGTGACGGTAGCGCATGCCCCCGACCTTGCTCTCTGTCAGAGCGGGGCATACGAAAAAGGAATCGAAGATCATGGCCAAGCAGTTAAACAAGAATCTGATTGTTGCTCTTACGATCGCCGCGTTTGGTGTCATCCTCGCGTTGTCGGTGGTGATGTTGCAGCGCATCGAGCGGAGCGATCCGAAGTATTTCGTCGAGCTTGCCGAACGAACCGCGAAGGAAGGGCAGTGGCAGCAAGCGGCGATTTTCTACAATCGCGCGTGGGGGCTGAGTAACGATGCGAAGTACCTTGTCTTCGTGGGTGACATGCTCCTTGAAGGCGGCGAGGTGGGCCGGGCTCTTGGCTCATGGGAGCAGGCGCTTGTTCATCAACCGGGCTTGCTCGACGCTCACAAGCGATTGATCGATGTGCGCATGGAACTCGGTGAACTGTACCGTGATGCAAACAACTGGGAGAACGTTCACGAAGCAACCCTGGCGATGTTGGCGGTCGATACGGAGCGGTCGCCACAGCAGGAAGCGTTCGCCCGCGACGCGAACGGGCTTGCGCTCATTGCGCTTCGGCGTCGCGCAGAGGATAACGCCACGAAGGGGCTTTTGGAGCTTGAAAAAGCCTTTGAACTTGCCCCTGAGGTGGTCAAGTACGGCATTGATCTCGCGATGGAGTACGCGCGAATCTCTCGATTTGATGAGGCGGAATCACTCTTGCGAAAACTCGTCGCAGAAAACACGACGCCTGGGCTAAGCGCGTCGAGCGCGCGACTGTCACTCGCCCGGTTCCTGGCGCGGCAGCAGAAATTCGATGAAGCGGGTCCGCTCTTCAGCGAAAGCGTCGCGTTTGCCGGTGAGGACGAGGACGCGCGCATCGACGCCGAGATCGGAAACGCTGTCTTCTTGTCCGTGCGATGGGCACGCGCGCGTCGCGATAAACTGCCCGAAGAAGAGGCGCAACCATACTTCGACGAGGCGGAGAAAATCCTGACCGACCAGGTCGCGCGCGATCCGGACAATTTCAAAGCCTATCGTCAACTCGCATTGCTTTACAAAGCTTCTTCGCGATTGCAGGACGTGATCGACATCTGCGAGAAGCGCCTCGCACGCGGGCTTGTTCGCAAGGGCGTCAAAGCAACGCAGAACCGGGTCGATACCTTCATGCTGATGCTCAACGCGTCCGAGGCCGCGGTTGTGCTCGGACTTCGTGCAGGCGACGAAGGCGACAGCAAGACAAGAGATGATTTTCTCAGCAAAGCGGAACAGTATGTCGTCGATGCGAGAGGCGAAGCGCCCACTCATCCGGCGGTGTTGAGTCAGGCTGGTCGCGTGAAGCTCGCCCGCGGGCAGGATCGCGCCGCCATCGAAGACCTCACCGCTGCACACGATGCGTATAAGAACTTCGGAGCGATCAACTGGGAAAATACGATGATCCTCGCGAACACGCATCTTCGACTCAACGAAGCGGGCGTCGCTCGTCTGCTGCTCGAAAACGTGCTCGAAGAAGCGGCGAGAGTGCGATAGAACGACCCGACATTCTGGACCCTTTACGCACAAAGTCTTCTGCAAACGGGTGACCTTGACCGAGCGCTTCGCGTGGCCGATCGCGTTTTGGTGATTAACCCGGATAGCAAAGACGCCGCACTTCTTAAGGCGGCTGTCTACGAAAGACAGGGCAAGCACGCCCAGGCGGGGATGATTCAAAAGCAAGTGACCGGCTCGCCCACAATCGACGCGATGCTTCGCGCTCGTGCCAAATCGCTTGAGGGCGACAATAAGGGTGCGATCGACCTTCTCGTAGAAGCGATCAAGGCGGACCCGACCAACCCGCGCCTGGTCGGGATGACCGTGCACGAGTTGGTCAGTGCAGATCGTCAGAATGAAGCGCTAACGATAGCAAAACGGGCAGTTGAACTGGAACCGCAGAATGCGGCATTGCAGCAAGTCCTTGTCTACGCACAGCCATCGCTTTCCGAAACTGAGCGGAACGCCGCGATGCTGGCTGCGATTGACTCGGAGGAGGATGCGTACAAGCGTGCACTGGATCGGTTGATGTTCTTCACACGTATCGAAGACCACAAAAACGCGCTTGTCGCGATCGATAACGCACTTGGCCACGTTCGCGCGAAGGATACGCCTCACGCCAGAAACGCAACCGCGACCCAACATCAGGTTCTCCTGAAGACAAAGATCCGAATCGCCGCGCAACTTGATGACAAGGTAGCCATGGACTCCGCGCGAGATGAAGGGGCCGAGTACAATGTTGATGGCGCTGGCGGCAAGACCGTTTTAGGTCTTTATTACCTGCAACGGCGAGACTTTGAGCTTGCCGCCAATGCGTTTCGCGAGGTAATCTCAGCCCAGCCAACCGATGCGTCGTCGCTGGCGCTTCTGGGTCAATGTTTGCAGATGCTCGGTCGCGACGACGAAGCATGGACCGCGTACGAACGAGCGATCCGTGCGAATCGTGACGAGGGTCTTGCTCATCTTGGGCTAGCTGTGCTCGCACAACAGAAAGACGATGCGCTGACGTTCGACCGTGAGCTGGACGAGTGTGAACGAACGGTGCCGAACGATCCGTGGGTTCGCGAACAGCTCATCGTGCGAACGGAAGAAGCGGACCCACAGCAGGCAATCGTTCGGCGCGAATCGATTTTGCTGAAGAACCCAGACGACAAGTATAATCTCCAGCGTCTCGCGAGTCTGTACGAAAAATCGGGCGATCTGGAAAAGGCCGACGCCCAGCACGCAAGGCTCGTCGAACTTGCTCCGGACGATCAGCGGATCGCCACGTTGGCGGCGCGGTACTATCGCCGAACCGGTCGGTCTGACCGGGCGGTCGATCTACTCAACACGTTCGCAGAAGCTCAAACAACCGACGAGGACAAGGTCAACGCACTTCGCCTCGTTGCGGCGGAGCTGATTAATCAGGGGGAAAATGACGCCGCCGAAAAGACGCTTCTCGACGCGATTGCGCTTCACGAGACGTTTGAACTTCAGCGTGCCCTCGCCGACTTCTACGTCCGCGTGGCGAGCGATCCCGAAAAGGCGCTCCCGTGGCTAAACAAAGCCATCGCACGTGCGAAACAGGATTCACCGGACGCGATTCCCTCGTTGCTCGAGTCGCGTGTGATCTGTAGGCTTCATCGCAAACTCAACGATACGGATGGTGCTCGCGAGGATGTCGAAGAACTCTTGCGGTCGCATAAAGACTTCGTGCGCGGGCTTCTCTGGCAGAGTGAGGTTTTTGCGCGAACCGGCGAGATCGATCGTGCTGTAGATTCGCTCAGCGCGTATCTCGCCAAGCGCCCCGAAGACACCTACGCCCTGTATTCGCGAGCACAGCATTACGTCGCGCGTGGCAATGTTGCGCTGGCGATCGACGACCTAAAACGTATCAAGCGAACGTCGCCGCGTGCGCTTCGACTCGAGCCTCGCATCATGCTCGCCAGATTGCAGAGACACAGTGGCCACGAAGACCTTTGGATACGCGAGCTGGAAGACCTGCACAGTGAAGTTCCCAGTTCAAACGCCGCGGCGATTGCATTGGCGGAGGCGTATATTCAGCAGCAGCAATACGACGACGCGGATCGCCTAGTCACTGCGCAGATGAATCAAGTTGGTCCCGCTGGTGCGTCGCAGTGGCTTTTCTTACGCGGGCGGATTTCGTTACGCCTTGAGCGCCCTGATAATGCGCTTCGCGACTTCCGCCAGGCTGCTCAGGCGGATAACTTCGGTGCGACCACAGTGGCGTCGGTGCTTGGGATGTACGATCAACTCGGTCGGTATGCCGAAGGCGTGCAGTATTACCAGTCCCTACCCGAGTCGTCGAAACAAGGGGCGATTGCGAAAGCGCGTTACGCGAAGCTGCTCGCAGGAGCGGGGAAGCGGGATCGCGCAGTCGTCGAAATACGCGAGGCCATGGCGCTCGCCACGAATCAGCCTCTAAGCGTCGTGCGGGCTGTCGTTAACGATTTGTACCAGGCGTTTGATCGTGCAAACGCGGTGGAACTCTTTGAATCCACCTCCCCGAGCGCATCGACGGAACGTGCCAACAAGAGGCTGCTCGTTCGACTCCACGCAAGAGACGGCGACTCCGGTCGGGCGATCGAACTGCTCGATCAACTACTTGCGACCGCATCGAGCGACGTCGAACGTGCAACGTTGCTTCATGAAAAGGGCGATGTGCTCGATGGGGCGGGCGACGCCGCCGGCGCGGTTGCTGCTTACGAAGGCTCTCTTAAGTACGACTCGAAGAACTGGGCGACGCTGAACAACATTGCGTTTCTCCTTTC
>JAJRUK010000323.1 GCA_024277835.1 Planctomycetota bacterium
AACGTCGCGCACTCGCTGATGTTCGGGGCAGCCCGGGTGGGGATGAACATGACAATCATCTGCCCGGAAGGCTACGAACCGAAAGAGGCCGTCATGACGCAGGCGACCAAGGTCGGCGAGGAAACCGGTTCAACGATCGCCGTGACCTCCGATCTCGGCGCAACGAAAGGCGCGGATGTCGTCTACGCCGACGTCTGGGCATCGATGGGCCAAGAGGAGGAAGCCGCCGCCCGCAAGAAGCTGTTTGAAAAGTTCCGCATCGACGCCGAGACGATGAAGCTGGCGGACCCGGATTGCATCATCCTCCACTGCCTGCCCGCCCACTACGGCGACGAAATCGACTACGCCACCTCGCGAACGCCGAACTCCGCCATTTTCCAACAGGCAGAAAACCGGATGCACGCCCAAAGCGCGATCATGGTTCACCTCGCGGGCTGAACTGAACCGCCCGTTTCGCCGACATTCTGATAGCCAAGCTTCCGCCCATACTGGGAGTTCCAGCATCGGAAACTGTAAACGTAGAGAATAAACCATCGTCCCAACCACCAACATTCGACTATTGATCGCTTGCCCCGACGCGCGGGGGATCATCGCTTCGGTTGCGAACTTCGTTTCCGATCACGGCGGGAATATTCTCGAAGGCGATAAACACAGCGATACCCATCACGGCGAATTCTTCATGCGCATCGAAGTCGAACAGGGCGGATTCACGCTCGACGACAAGACCTTTGCAAATGAATGGAAGACAGTCGCCGATCGTTACGACATGCGCTGGCGAATCGACTGGGGTTCGCGCCGCAAACGCATGGCCATCCTCGTCAGCCGAGAAGAACACTGCCTCAACGACCTGCTATGGCGATGGCGAACGAATGAAATCGACGTGGACCTCCCGATCGTTATCAGCAACCACGACACCTATCGTGGCGCGGCGGAGAGCTTAAAGATTGCGTATCACCACCTGCCGATCACTGCGGAAACGAAACGCCAACAAGAGCAGACAATCCGCGAGCTACTTGACAGCAACGCCATCGACTTCGTCGTGCTCGCGCGGTACATGCAGATTCTCTCGCCCGAATTCGTCGCGAACTATCCCGAACAGATCATCAACATTCATCACAGCTTTCTCCCCGCCTTCGCCGGGAGCAAACCCTATCATCAAGCCTTCGACCGGGGCGTAAAAGTCATCGGCGCGACGAGTCACTACGTCACCAACGAACTCGACGCCGGACCGATCATCGCCCAAAGCGTGATCCACGTTGACCACCGCGACACAATCGATGACCTGATTCGCAAAGGGCGAGACCTCGAGCGGATGGTTCTCGCAACCGCCGTCCGACAACACGTCGAAGACCGCATCCTTGTAAGCAAGAATAAAACAGTCGTGTTCGAGTAAACCAGGGACAAAGCCTCTGCCAGTGCTTCGGCATACCTTGGACCGTGCGTAGCCCGCGCGAAGAGGAGACTGCTCCGGCGACCCCCTACCAGCCTGTTGAAAAACGAAGTTTTTCGATGTGGCACCGGTTTGTAACCGGTGCGAGGTACTGAAACAGAAGGCAACGCACCGGTTGCAAACCGGTCCCACACTTTTCCAACATCCTGCTACGCCGTTACGTCGATTTGTGCCCCACCGCCGGATTGCTCACCTGCCGCTCCGGCGTCGCCTGAGGACGAGGTCGAAGCGACCGTGGTCTGCTCATAGGCGACGCTAGAGGAGGCGAAATAAGAACTGGCCACGGTTCCACTCGATCCGAGACCAGAGGAAAGAGCGTCTAACATCTTGCCGCCGGACTCTCCGCCCTGCTGCACTTGTTCAAGAAACGCGATCAGGATCATCAGCGCGACCAGCGCTTGCATCATCTGAGATTGTTTGGGATCAGACGCCGCGGCGCTCAGAAACTCGCTGAACTCAGCACTCTTGCTGGCCACCGACACAACGCTGCTCTTCATCGTTGTACTACTAGACTGAATACTCGTCGTTGAAGCGTTGTTAGACGCGACTGCCTCTGCGGAATTGGCGCTGGCTCCGCTCTTGAGTGAGGGTAGCACATTCCCCGAACCCGCTGCACCGACTCCACCAATACCATCCACGACAATGCTCCTTTCCCACGGCTCGCGCGCCCCTCGCGCGCACTCCTATCCGCCATGACTATTGCAAACTCGCTGCCAAGACGTCCCAGAATGCGGAAGGAGGCCATAAGTGCTACAATGGCAAGGACTTACGGGCATCAGCGCGACGCGACAACCATGGGGTCTGTGAGGATTCGTTGCGTTGAGGCAACATCTATGTTGAGCTTTCGCATCAGGGAACCGGACCAAGCAACGCAACAGCCGATTGAGGCCGGAGCACTTGCCAACGGCGAGCGCATGAAGAAGACTAGTGGAACGTCGCACCAGTAGCCCCGGAGGGGCGGAATTGTTTTGCAAGCCCACGGCGCGAGCCGTGGGAAACAGTTCGGCACCGGTTGCGTAGCCCCGGATGGGGCGGAACATTTTGGTCACAGACTGTGTTTGAAGAAAGGTATCGCCCCGTTGGGGCTTTGTTCCGGGGCGTTCGTTTGTTCCCCCC
>JAJRUK010000022.1 GCA_024277835.1 Planctomycetota bacterium
GATCAAGCGGACGTGGCGAAAGCGCTGGATCGAGCGCTGTGCGAAGTGAATATCGAGTACGCGTCGAAACGGTCTTCAAACCGACTCGGTGCGGTGACAATGAATTACATTTCTCGCGGCACGTTCGCCCGGACCCGACAACGCCAAAGCGAGCAGCGCGGCGGATCGAACGAGCAGTACAAACACCAATATCTCCTGACGACCCCCGGGGATGACCAGTCGCTCGTCGCTGCTTCGATTGAATCGCATGTTTCCGCTTGACGTGGCCGTTTTCTTTCGCGATTCTACCGCTTCACGATTCCCCATGAACTTGTGGGGTTTTTTGCAAACACGAAACCCGAAAGGTGCCTTCTATGATCGGTTCCACGCGATGCTGTATTCGTAACAGAATTGGGCGAATGTTTCTTGCGGCGACGTTTGTCTTTCTTGCTTCCGGGATCGATGCCCGAGGTGATGGCGGACTAACCCCCGAACACGTTGCGAAACTACGTGGGGTTGGTTCGGTATCGATGTCACCAGACGGGCAGTATGTCGCCTACACGCTATCAGTTCCTCGCAAACCGTTTGAAGATGACAACGGCGGCAACTGGAGCGAGCTGCACGTCGTTGGGCCAACCGGCGAATCGCGACCTTACATTACGGGCAAGGTCAGTGTTCGGAGCATCGCCTGGACGCCGGACGGTAAGGGGATTTCGTTTCGGGCAAAACGCGGCGATGACAAGCATACGTCTTTGTATGTGATCCCGATCGACGGCGGCGAAGCCAAAAACGTGTTGAGTCACGAGACCAGCATTGGCAGCTATACATGGAGTCCGGATGGGAAACGTGTTGCGTTTATTGCGACCGACAAAGAAGACAAAGACAAAAAGAAACTCAAAGACAAGGGGTTTGTGCAGGAAGTTTACGAGGAAGAGTTTCGTCAGCGTCGTGTCTATATCGCCACGCCCGGCAGCGATGCAGACCCAGAGCCGATGGACCTTCCGGGGTTTCCGTCGGAGCTTCATTGGGCACCGGTCGGGTCGCAGATTGCAATGGCGATTTCTCCGTCACCGCTGATCGACGACCACTACATGAAGCGCAAGGTTCACATCTATGATGCGGACAACGGCGGGATTGTTTCCAGTTTTCAGAATCCTGGAAAGCTAGGCCAGATCGACTGGAGTCCGGACGGGAAGTATCTCGCGATTATTTCAGCAGAAGACTTGAACGACCCGTCAGCCGGTCGATTGATGATCGCCGACCCCAACGACGGCTCGCTAAAGGATATTCTCCCGAACTATATGGGCCAGGTCGGGGCCATCGCGTGGCACAACAACAAGACCTTGCTCTTCCTTGGCGATGAAGGCGTTTGGACAACGCTGCAAGAAATCGGCCGCGACGGCAGCGGACGGGAGACAGTTGTGCCCGTGGAAAAAATGGTCGCGACTTCGTTTTCGATCTCGCGGGGTGGGCAGGCTGCGGCGATGGTTGTGGAAAGTGCGACGCATCCTCGTGAAGTATATGTCATGCGACATGGCGACGCCGGACCGCAGCGCATGACCGATAGCAATCCGTGGCTCAAGGACGTTCGACTCGCGAAACAGGAAGTAATTCGATACAAGGCGAGAGATGGCGTTGAAATCGAAGGCATCCTCGTACGCCCGCTCGATGAAAAACCGGGCCAGCGGTATCCGCTGATTCTTGCCGTGCATGGCGGACCCGAGTCGCACTATCACAATAGCTGGCTGACGCGGTATTCCGGAGCGGGACAGATGGCTGCCGCACGCGGGTACTTTGTGTTCTATCAAAACTATCGCGGAAGCACCGGGCGCGGGGTCGAATTCTCCAAGGCCGGTCAAGGGGATTATGCCGGTGCGGAGTTTGACGATCTTGTTGACGGGGTGGATTACCTCGTTGAAAAAGGTTGGGTGGATACGAAAAAAGTCGGCGTGACGGGCGGGTCTTATGGCGGGTTTGCGACCGCGTGGTGCTCCACCTATTACAGCCACCGCTTCGCCGCCGGGGTGATGTTCGTCGGGATCAGCGATCATGTTTCCAAGGTGGGTACGACTGACATTCCAAATGAAATGTTCCTGGTCCATGCCCGCAAGACGCTCTATGGCCACTGGGACTTCTACCGCGAACGAAGTCCGATCTATCACGCAGAGAAAGGCAAGACGCCGCTGTTGATCATGCACGGCAAGGACGACACGCGCGTGCATCCCAGTCAGTCGATGGAGCTATACCGCAACCTCAAGAACCTCGGACAGACACCGGTGAGATTGGTCTGGTATCCGGGCGAGGGTCACGGCAATCGCAAAGCGGCTTCCAAGTTCGATTACTCGCTGCGAATGTTGCGATGGTTTGACCATTACCTCAAAGGCGACGGCGGTGCGCCGCCACCGGTTGAGGTTGACTACGGTGAGCTTGGGGCAAAGAAGGATGATGAGAAAGAGAAGTCGTAGCAGGCTGTTGAAAAAGTGTGGCACCGGTTTGTAACCGGTGCGATATCTCTTGGTCCAGCGGCTAGCACCGGTTACAAACCGGTGCCACATGGAAAAACTTCGTTTTTCAACAGGCTGATAGACTGAATGTTGGGTCGACGAAACGCACTGGCGGAAAGTGGCGAGGTGACGTCAACGATGAAGCACAAACTACCGGAAGACCCGCTCGCTCGTTTTGAAGAGCTTTATAGTGCGCTTGCAGCGGAGCGTAGCTGGTGGCGAGACCCGTCGCCGCTTCGGTTTGCTTCGATGTCAGCCTTGACCTGCCCGGGTTCGCCCGAAAAAGTTGCGTCGTCGATCCGGGGAATCACCGACAACCTCCGCACGGAGGGCGGCTTGCTTGGACGCCTCAGCCGGAGTCTTCAGTTCATCGTCGCCGCCATGCTTCTGGGACAAGGCGACACGGCTCGCGATTTTTGCAGCGAGGTGAAGCGGGTACGTGCATTGTTTCGCGAAGAGGGAATCCGTCGGGCAGCGATCTACGAGACAATGGCTGTTCTAATCCTTCGTATGCAAGCGAAACAGAGACCGGTGGAACGAAAAGCCATCCGAAGGCTCAAGGATATTTACGAGGAGATGAAGCGTCATCATTGGTGGCTGACCGGTCCGGAAGACATACCATCGTGCGCCATCCTGTGCGGCCAAGACAGCCCGGTCGAGAGAATCGTCCAAAAGAGTGAGGACGTCTATCAATCGCTCGCAAAGAAAAAGCATAGCAAGGGCGACCCCCTGCAGACCGCAGCCAACATCCTCTGCATGGTAGACGCGACTCCGGCGAAGATCGCCAAACGCTACATCGACCTTGGAAACGGGTTTCGTGAAAGCGGCGTATCAATCTGGCAGAGCGACTACGATGAGCTGGCGATTCTGACTTTCTTGAACCACCCGACAAAGCGCGTCGTTGACTGCGTCCTCGACCATCGCGAAACGATGAAGACGCTCAAGCCAAAACCGGATCGGTCACTAACCTTCAACCTCGCCGCCAGCACGACCTTCATGGAACTCGCACGCATGGACAAGACGCTGAAGACCGTCGCCGACGTGAAAGCACTCATGGATATGCAAGCCATCATCCACGCCCAACAAGCCGCCGCCGCAGCGGCAGCAGGCGCAGCAGCGGCATCTGCTGCGAGTTGAGCGAGTAGAATCGTGCGCGACGTTGCCGGTTCGTTGACCCGCCCTGCGAGACTTCGACGTTGGTTTGGTAATGACAATTATATCGCTACTTCCCTATGTCTTGCTTGTGTGCGTCTGCGTCTACACAATAAGACAAAGCCGCCGGACCGGCACTTGGTGGTTGGATAAGCCGCTTTTTCGCGCCAGCGCGGGGAACCTGCGGCCACCGACCGAACTGCTTTGGATTGGCGTGGCGATGATCTTCTCAGACCAATTCGTCAGAGATTATTTGGGTTGGCTGGCCCGTGCAGCGCTCCTCATTGCAGGATCGATATTGGTTGTCATCTACGTTGTCGCAATCAGAACGGGGTCGCGAAAACGGCTTCGAGATC
>JAJRUK010000324.1 GCA_024277835.1 Planctomycetota bacterium
AAAGACGATGGAGATTCATCACGACAAGCACCACGCCGCCTACGTCAGTAAGCTCAACGCTGCGCTTGAAGGTCACGCCGACCTTGCAGCAAAGAGCATTGAGGAACTGATGACGGGCGTCGCGACGCTGCCGGACAGTGTTCGCGGAGCGGTTCGCAACAACGGCGGTGGCCACTTCAACCACTCGATGTTCTGGAACAACATGAAACCGGGCGGCGGGGGCACGCCAAGCGGAGCACTGGGCGACGCGATCAACACCGCGTTTGGAAACTTTGACGGGTTCAAGGAAAAATTCTCAAACGCCGCAGCCACTCGGTTTGGTAGCGGATGGGCTTGGCTTGCTGTTTGCTGCGATGGAAAACTCTGCGTTTGCTCGACGCCGAATCAGGACAACCCGCTGATGAAAGACGTCTCCGAGTGTTCGGGTACGCCGATTCTGGGGTTGGATGTTTGGGAGCACGCTTACTACCTCAACTATCAAAACCGTCGGCCTGACTATGTTTCCGCGTTTTTCAACGTGATTAACTGGGACGACGTGTCTAGTCGATTCGCGGCGGCGACGTAGGCGAGTCGCTGACAGTTGTTGGTCTACAACGTATGATAGAGGGCGTTATCCGTCGGCGGATGACGCCCTTTTTTTGATGCACCGGTTACAAACCGGTGCCACACAAGAAGTGTGGTTGGATGGCGCAGATCGTGGTTGATTGAGCAGGTAGACGAGACGTTGGTCTTGGTAGGACCGTGCGAAACAAACGGGACGAAGAGAAACAGGTGGAACGTAGCGAGACAGGTTGGACGAACGATCTTTTAGAGTCGCCGCATGACGCGCCAGACAAGGCGCGGCGGGTGCGGTCGATGTTCAACGCGATCGCGCCTCGCTATGAGCTTGTGAACCGGGTCTTTAGCGGTGGCCGGGACGCGTATTGGCGACGGCGAGCGGTTGGACTCGTTGGTGCAGGCGCTGGGGATGATGTCTTGGACATTGCCTGCGGGACGGGCGATTTTTCGCGGACGTTCTTGAAAGCGAAGGTCGGATCGGTGACGGGGTGCGATTTCGCGCATGAGATGCTCGTGCGGGCGCGGGGAGCACTGGCGGGCAAGCCGCCAGTGGCACCCGGCGAGACCCCTGCGACACCTAGCGAGTCCCCTGTGGCACGCGGTGCGACACCAGCAGGCGCGAGATGGTGCGAATGCGATGCTCAGCGCTTGCCGTTTTCAGACGGAAGTTTTTCCATCACCTCGTGCGCGTTTGGCGTGCGGAATTTTCAGCAGCTTGGGGTCGGTCTTTCGGAGATGTATCGCGTTCTGTGTCCCAACGGGCGGGCCGTCATTCTTGAGTTCAGCAAGCCGAAAAACGCGCTCTTTCGCGGGATGTACGAGCTGTACGCAAACCGGATCATGCCCATCGCTGCCACCGTGATTAGCGGGGACAAAAGCGGAGCCTATCGCTATTTGCCGCGCTCGGTTGTATCCTTCGCGAGCGTGGAAGATATGTGCAAGCTCCTGAAAAAGTCAGGTTTCGCGCAGGTTCGTGCGACGCCGCTGACACTTGGCGTGGTGACGGTGTATGTTGCTTCGCGAGACTGACGATGACCGAAACACCCACTTCGCCAAACCATCCTCCCTCGACCCCGACCGAGACCCTAACCGAGACAGAGAGTGAGTCCAAGCGTCTGAAAGACGTGTGGTCGCGTTCGGGGTCGAAGTATCGCATCCGAGCGATCGTTCTCCTCGGGGTCAACGTTCTTCTTTTCGCCGGCGTGGGGTCTTTTGCCTTTTGGATTCGTAGTGGCGAGTTCTTTGCGCCGGCACGCGACGGGTATGCTGACATTCTGATCGCGACGTTTACAGGTGTCGGTGAAGCAAGCGTTTCCCTTGGGTCGCTGCTAGCCGGACCTGTGGGCGTTGAGAATGTCCCGATGATGATCCCCATCGTCGGACTCTTGATGGCCACGCTGATCGCGATTCCGATTCTCGTGGCGATCCTGTATCGGTTTTGGTCTTCGATTCCTTTTATCGCCGTGGTTGGCTTGATTGCCGTGATGCCCTGGCTTGCGATTACGCTACTGGGGTCTTGTATTCTGGCGTCGGTGCGTCCTTTTCGAACCCGCTTTCGTTTTATGTCAGCCCTGATCGCACTGATCCCCGCGATCGTGTACCTCGTTCTCGCCTGGAACGGGACGCATGATGCGGTCGTCGGGAGAATCGATCCGGTGGATGCGATCAAGTACGTTGCGCCATGGGTTCTGGCGGTCGTAGCCGGGGCGTGTGTATTCGCGGTCGTACTTTCGATTGCAGACTTTGTGGACTATCGACCGGGCGCTGTCACGCCGCTTCTTGCGATCATGCTTGCGATTCCGGTTGCGCTTTTTGAGCAGCGGGTGGGTCGCGATGAGCTTTACTATCGCCTGCTGGAGCAACTCGACCTTGCCCACTTTGCTGAGGTAGACGCAACAGTCAGTTGGGAAGAGGCCGCCCGACGACGATGGGAGACGCACCCGCTTCCGCGACCGAGTTGGAACGCAGTTCGCGAAATCGAGGCGGAAAAATGGCAGATGGAGCTGGCCTCTGACACCAGACCTTACGAGTCAGAATTAGCCCGACACCAAGCGGAAATCGCCGAGCGGTGCGACTGGTTCCACAAGTATTTTCCGGATAGTCGCTACACGCCCAATGCACTGTTTATCAAGGCGCGGGCGCTGGATCGTCGGGTGGATCTTGTCGAATTTCGCGAGACGAAGTGGATACGGTTCTACGACGAATTTCCAAGCGTCGCGTCGCGCGAGACTTGGCGAATGATTCTTCAGAATCGACCGGACACACTGTTGGGAGCGATCGCGCGGTGTCGTCTCGCGCATATCGAGTCACGCGAGGGCGATGTGGACCGCGCGGTGGACAGACTGGCAGAACTCATTGCAAAATTCGACCGGGGTCAACAGCCCGCCGGCGAAAAACCGAGCGATCAAGCATCATCGACCACCGGATTGCAGCGCGCACTCGAGCGCGAATCTCCCGAGTCGAGTTTGCATGTTTCGATCGATCGCATGGTTCTTGAGGCGCATCGACTCTACGACCTTCTGACTCGAAACCGAGACCCGCTTTACGACTATGCGCCGCTTTGTGGGCCTCGCCGGACGGATGGTGATGTATGGTACGGGATGTTGGACCTGGACCCGCGACACGGAAGCTATGTGCGGCGGCTGGAACGACTTGCGAAGGCGTACCCGAACGCGCAGATCGGCGACAACATCGAACTGGAAATCGCCAAGGCAACGCGAGACCCGGTCGATCGGATTTCGCGATTGGAACAACTGGTCTCGCGCGTGCCAGCAGGTGACGCGACCGCGGAAGCGCTTCTTCGGCTGAGTTTAACGTATCGCGAAATTCAACATTCTCGCGAGAGTGAAGAAGTGGTGACGCGGCTGGTGACGCGGTATCCAGAGTCGGTCTGGGCGAAACAGGCGGATAAACTTTCGCCGCTTGCGCCGTCAAGGCGCGTCACGAGCAGGGAGCCATAGGGTGGCACATTCTCGAAAACAAATTGTGGTCGGCGTGACGGGGGCGAGCGGTGCGATCTATGCCCATCGGCTGGTGTCATGCTTGTTGGATGCCGACGTGGAGGTGCATCTGATCGTTACGCCCTATGGAAGCAGACTTTTCTCCGACGAACTTGATATAAAGGACATTGGTACGTCGAGTTTTTCGTCGACCCATTGCGAGCGACTTCAGGTGTATGGCTATCGCGACGTGGGTTCAAAACTTGGGAGCGGTAGCTTTCGGACGGACGGAATGATTATCTGCCCGTGCAGCAGTAACACGTTAGCCGCGGTGGCGGCGGGTTTGGCGGAGAATCTTCTGAACCGGGCGGCCTCGGTCACGCTGAAAGAGCGCCGGCGATTGATTCTTGTCCCGCGCGAGATGCCGGCGAGTCATATCGACCTTCAAAACTCGCTACGTCTCAGCGAAGCGGGAGCGATTATTTGCCCGGCGGCTCCGGGTTTCTATATGCTGCCACAGACGATCGATGATCTTGTGGACTTTGTCGTGGGGAAGCTGCTCGATCTTGTAGACGTTGAACATGCGCTGAATACGCGATGGACGGGGGAGGTCGAAGCGCGCACGGATCGCACCGCGGGAACAGAATCGTCATGAGTTCCGCGATATCGTCCCTTCGCATATGGGCAGAGATGGTCAAGCTGTCTCACTCGCTCTTCGCGCTGCCGTTTGCGCTCATCGCGACGTTTCTAGCCGGGCGAAACATCGACGGGCGAGGGTATCCTTACTTCGGACAACTTGGTTTGATCGTCGTGTGCATGGTTACCGCGCGTAGCGTTGCGATGACGTTCAACCGTATTGTGGACGCGGAGATCGACGCGCGCAATCCGCGAACCGCGATTCGCCCGCTGCCGTCGGGTCGATTGTCGCGGGCGGCAGCCTATACCATGCTGGGACTTTCGGTCCTGACGTTTGGGGTTGGGTGCTTCGGGTTTTTCGCCTTCTACGACAACACCTGGCCCATCCTGTTGTCTGGACCGGTGCTTGTGTATCTATGCTGTTATTCGTTTTGCAAGCGGTTTACGAAGTGGTCGCACTTTGTGTTGGGGAGTGCGATTGCAATGTCGCCGGTTGCGTCATGGATCGCGATTTCCCCTGAATCGCTGGGGATCCCCGCCATCCTTCTTGCGATCGCGGTAACGTGCTGGATCGGCGGGTTCGACATCATCTATGCGTGCCAGGACATCGAGGTCGATCAAAGTGAACACCTCTACAGCTTGCCGTCGCGACTGGGGGCTGCACCCGCACTCTGGATCGCACGCGGTGCCCATGCGATCTGCGTGGTGTCGCTGGTAGCACTTGGAATCTCAGCCGGACTTGGAATCTTCTACGCGATCGGGGTCGCTGTCGCCGCGGCGCTGCTCCTGGTGGAGAATTCGCTTGTCCGAGCGGGGGACTATCGCCACGTGAACCTCGCTTTTTTTACGATTAACGGGGTTGTTAGCGTGGTTCTCGCAGCCGGTGCGATCGCGGATGTTTTCGTTTAGAGTTTGACCCGCGGCGGTTGCTTTAGGGTCGGTCCGGCCCTACCATCTTTGCAGTTGAGCATACAGGCAGACAACACGCCCCCGAATCGCCTTCCTCTGGAGACTGCAACGATGCAAAGTCGCGTCATGGATCACAAATTCGTTTTCATATTACTCGTTAGCGCGACGCTGATTGCGCCCTTGAGCGGATGCATCTGGGACGAGGAGAACCGTGCGAAGCTCGATCTTGGCGTCGCACCTGAGACAAACTCGCTTGCGAATTCTCCGACATATCGCGATACGATCGGATCGCTTGGGTACTTTGACGGGATGGGAGCGATGCGGGTGCGGGGGTACGGGCTTGTGGTTGGGCTGGGAAAGAACGGCTCGGCGGATTGTCCGCGGCGCGTTCGTGAACGCCTCATTCAGACCATGTACAAGCACTACCACGCGTCGAGCCGCATGGTGGGTTCCCGGGCGATCTCGCCGGAGAGCTTGATCGAGGACAAGGATACAGCCGTGGTCGTTGTGACGGGTGACATTCCGCCAGCAGCGAGCACGGGGGCGCGTTTTGATGTTTCGGTAACGGCGCTTCCGGGGACGCAAACGAAGTCTCTTGTTGGAGGTCGATTGTATACAACCGATCTGGAAGTCTATAGAACAATGCCCTCGGGCGTTTCAATCACAGGTAAGATCCTCGCTCGGGCATCCGGGCCCCTGTTTTCCAATCCATTTTCCGGCGACGACGCTGCCACGAAGAGCAACGTTCGACAGGGGACGGTCGTGAGCGGTGGCCACGCAACGAAAGATCGGAGGTTGCGGTTTGTGGTCAACCCGCCGTCGTATCGGCGAGCGCAGCAAATCGAAGAACGGATCAACGCCCAGTTTTCTGGATCGACGCGCGTTGCCAATGCAGCTTCGCCGTCGTTCGTTAACATCAACATTCCTCGGTCGTTTGAGTCGGATACCGGGCACTTTCTGGAACTGGTGAAAAGTCTATTCATCTCCCGCGATCCGGCGTTTGAGGCGACGCGCGCGCGCGCGCTGGCGAAGGAGCTTGCACGATCGGACGCTCCGCATGCGCGGATCGCGCTATGCCTGGAGGGGTTAGGTCGTGAGTCGCTTCCCGTGTTGGATGAACTGTACGCTTCGACGCTTGACTATGTCAGTTTTCACGCCTCGGTCGCCGGGCTGCGATTGAACGATCACGTTGCGGCTGATCGTATGGCGCTCTTCTCGCGCGACGAGGGTAGTCCGTTTCGTTTTAAAGCTATCCGAGCGCTCGGCGAAACAGTCCAGATGCCCTCGACCGCCATCACGCTTCGCGAGCTGTTGCACGACGACGATCCACGTGTTCAAGTGGGTGCCTATGAACAACTTCGCAAGCGAAACGATCGGTCCATCGTTTCCAGACCGATCGGGCGTGACAACTATATCCTTGATCTGATCCCAACATCGAAGACGAGCTTCGTTTACGTGAAGCGGCAGAACCAGAGGCGCATCGCTCTATTCGGAAACGACTTACATCTTCAGTTACCGCTGTTGTATCGTTCGCCCGATGGCAGCGTGACCATCTCAGCCGACGGGTCTGACGATCTGCTAACGATTCTTCGGACGGTGGTTTCGACCGGAACGACGTCTCCACCGATTCATGCGCCGAACAACTTGGCGCAACTTGCGATCCTGCTCGGCGACGATCCGGGTGTGGACAGCAATGGCGAAGCGACGGGACTGGGACTTGATTACGGCGCGGTGGTTCGCGCGTTGCACGAATTGTGCGAGGAAAAATCGATTCGGGCGACGTTCATGCTTGAAGAACCGAACGTTGCCGAACTATTTGGTCCCTCGCGCGCGATGGGTCGTCCTGAATCTGAACTTTAGGACAATGCGTCTGATGTTGTGAGACCTTTGACGACGCGAATAGGCGCGGAATCAGTCGGGAACAGCAAGTTCCGCATCTGGGTCGTGGGTTTCGCTTCCCTTTCTGAATGCCCGGTCCGTGTCGCACCGATACTATGGAAACAGCGCGCGGCGCATGGTCTCGCGCTATCGGAGAGCCTAAAATCACTTAAGAGGTGAAAGTGTGAGCTATTTCAGGTCAAGAACGCATCGACGACAATTCATGGGACCGTTGCGACTCATTCCAATTGTCGCGTGCGTTTCATGCTGCGGTTTCGCGATCGCGCAAGACGACCCG
>JAJRUK010000325.1 GCA_024277835.1 Planctomycetota bacterium
ACCTGCCCCCACTGCTTCAATACGCTCGCCAATGAATACGCCGATTTCGGCGGCACCTACGACGTCATCCACCATACAACCTTCCTCGCTCAGTTAGTCAAAGAGGGAAAACTCAAACCCACGAAGCGCGTCGACAAGCGCGTCGCGTACCACGACTCCTGCTATCTGGGCAGATACAACGAAGTCTACGACGACCCTCGCGAAGCGCTCAAAGCCATCCCCGGCGTCACGCTCGTCGAACCCGCCGAAACGCGCGACCGAGGCATGTGCTGCGGTGCGGGCGGCGCTCAGATGTTCAAAGAGGAAGAAAAGGGTGACGAACGCGTCAATGTCGTAAGAACGCTTCAGCTACTGGACACCAAGCCCGACACGATCGCTACGGGCTGCCCGTTCTGCATGAGAATGATCACAGACGGTCTCGCCGAACACGAAAAGGAAACCCTCCCCCAACTAGACGTTGCCGAGATGCTACTGGAAGCAATCGAAGACAGACCCGCTTCAACCGGATAGTTCAAAGGCAGAGTCCGCGCTAGTTTCCAATGGCGACCAGATGGCCTTTGGTGTGAAAGTACAAGATACCCTCCGAGATGGCGGGCGTAGCCATCGTTATTTCGCCCATCGGATTCGTCGATAGGCGCTCGAACTTGTCACCAACTTTCAGGACATGCACGTCGCCTTCTTCGCTCGTGAAGTAAACTTTGCCATCGCCGGCGACCGGTGACGCCGTGAACCCAACCCCACTGTCGAGGCGTTTCTTGTATTTCTTCTTGCCGGTCTTGGCGTTGTAGCAGGCGAAGATGCCTGAGTCGCGACACGTGAACAAATAGTCTCCGTAAACGAGCGGCGTCTGCATGTAGTTGCCTGTCTTGGGATGACTCCATTGGATATGGTCGTTGGTTCGATCCTTGCCCGCTAGCGTGATGTCGCCCTTGGCGGTCGGCTTAATTGCGTAGACGGGTGACTTTGCTCCGTGGGCGTTGGTGATGTAGATCAAGTCGTGGGCGAAGATGGGGGTCGGTACGGGAACGTCGCCGCCGCCGTGCATTTTCCATAGCTCCTTGCCCGTTGCCAGGTCATAGCCTCCGATGTGCATGTAGCCATTGGTCACCAACTGCGCAGGACCAGCTTTGCCCGTGTAGATTCCCGGCGAGTGCCAACCGGGATACAGCGGGCGTTTCGTTTTCCAAATCTCAGAACGGCTCTTCAGGTCGTACGCAGCGACGAAGGAGACGTTGCGAGCGGCGCAGGTGACGTACAGTCGACCGTCGTGAATGACGGGTGAGCTTGCGAAACCCCATTGAAGTCCGGGCGCGTCCGCAGGACCAGCGTCAAAGAGACCCAGGTCCTTCTTCCAGACCAGCTCGCCACGCATGTCGTAACAATAAAGCCCGTGCGAACCAAAGAACGCCACGACGTATTTCCCGTCTGTCGTAGGCGTACAGTTCGCGTGAGTCGCCTTGATATGTCGTTTGACTTTCGGGTGAGCAGTGAGGACCGTCCGCTCCCAGAGAATCTTCCCTGAATTCTTGTTGAGGCAATAGAGCTTGTACTGGTGGTCCACGTCTTCAGGATGGTCGGGACTCTCGCCGTAGAGGCCCACGCGGAGGTAGGGGTCGCCAGCAGCGCTGATCGCAGCCGTGACAAAGACACGGTCGCCCCAGATGACCGGTGAGGCGTGGCCTAGTCCCGGAATGGGGGTCTTCCACTTGACGTTCTCACCCTTCGGGACATCCCACTTCGTCGGGAGGCTGTACCCTTCCGAGATTCCGCTCGCGTTCGGTCCTCGAAAGGATGGCCAATGGATCCCCGTCGTGTTGCCCGCACTTGCTGCGGCGGTGACGATGAGTAGTAGCGACGGCGTCAAGAAATAGTGAGCCATGATGCGGTCTCCGGCAGGGGAACGTCGAAAATTCACAGTAGAGATCGTAACGCGAGCCGGGACGATGTCGAACGCGAGTCCGATTTGGGGCCGCGAGGCGGTTTGAAAAGGGGGCATTTGACGGTATTCTACGGGCTGTTGGTTGGTCCGGCGGCACGGATGTCATACTGCGCGGTGGGCCGACTCCGATCGATTCCGACGACACCGACGCACTGCGTCATGGAGCACAACAGCGATGAATGAACGGTTTTCTGATCGGGCGCGTCACGCGATGGCGCTAGCGAATCTTGAGGCGGGGAAACTCGGACACGGGTATCTTGCGCCCGGGCATATCATGCTCGGGTTAATAGGCGAGGGGGCTTGTGTAGCAACGTCCGCGCTGAGGATGCTCGATGTGGATCTTGAAGAGATTCGTGATCGGGTGGCATCTCTGATGGAGAAGGGCGAGTCGGAAAACGCGTCGGCCAGTCGAGCGCATACGAAAGAGACGCGGGAAGTCATCGCGCGGGCGATCGAAGAGGCTCGCAAGTTCGGCCATCGATACGTCGGGACCGAGCACCTGATGCTTTCGCTTTGTCAGCAGGCAGAGAGCGTGCCAGCCAAGGTTCTGAAAGACGCCGGAGTTGAGCTTGAACCGCTACGTGAAAAAGTTTTGGCGATGTTGCGAACGGGTGTTGACGCGGGGCACGATCTTGTCCACTCGCGACATGGCGAGTTCGAGTGGGTGCATCAACAGGAACTGGCGAAGGTTTTTCGGTCGCCGAAATTTTGGCATACGATGATCCTCGCGGTCGATTCGGCGAACCGATTGGGCGCTGGCGAGCTTGAGCCAGGGCATCTGCTTCTTGCACTCCTGCGCGACAACACGAGCGAAGTTGCGAAAATTCTCAGAGAAAAAGGCGTGACCGCGGACTGGCTGCGGGGAAAGCTGGGGAACGGCAAGGGGTAGGGGCGAAAATCAAACGAGCGAATTCTGAATGATAAATTGGCGGCGCAGATCAGCTTGATCTGGGCCGCTCTTCTTGTGCGCATGCAGATTTTCTCGGCGAATGACCGCAGCGGCCATGCGAATCCCGGTCGACAATCTGAGGGTTGTTTGAACCACAGAGACGCGGAGACACAGAGGGGTCGTTGATAGCACGAGCGTATCGGGCGCTCCGAACCGCCCGCTGAAGCATGTGGCACAGGCTTCCAGCCAGCGTCTTCACCGGCCAGGGTTGCATCTATGAGCGAGTCTCTGTCAAGTGGGTTGCGGGAATTATGGGGGATTTTTCCAAGCATCTATTCGGCATCGCCACGAGTGCGTGCCATTTAACGATTTCGAGTCGGCCCCATTCATGGCCGCGGCGTCTTGGCTTGCGCCATGCCACCACTGCGGGGTCCGACAAATTATCCCGCTCTCTTCCTTGACTGTCCCACTCTATGCCACTGTCTTACC
>JAJRUK010000326.1 GCA_024277835.1 Planctomycetota bacterium
CCCGTCTCGAATCCGCCGAGCATTCATGGCGAACGCGGAATGCATTGTATCGACTGTCACACGAAAGATGACATCATTGGCGATTGGAACATCTATGGCCACATGGATCAGGCGACGAACATTAAATGTCGTACGTGTCATGGTACGCCGTCCCAAACAGCGACGCTGATCGACAAGAAAGGGAAGCGCTTGAGTAATGTGACTTCCTATGTCGAGGGTTGGCCTAGTCTGACCTCGAAAGTCGATAGCCAGAAGCACATAATCCCGCAAGTCAAAGACCTGACGGACCCGACGTCTCCGTTGTTCAACCGCAAGGCTGCCTGCGCGATGAACGACAACCATATCAAGGAAGAGGGCGGGCTGGAATGTGCGGCGTGTCACACTTCGTGGACGCCGAACTGCTTTGGGTGTCACTTTCAGCGCGATGAGCGACTGCAGGGTCTTAACCTTGTGACCCGGCAGTATGAAACGGGGAAGGCATCGACGAACAATAAGGTGTTCGAGTCATTCAAGCACTTTTTCATGGGGCCAAACGCTGCGGGTAAGATGTCACCGTATATCGTCGGTTGTCAGACGATCTCGGATGTAACCGCGCCGGACGGGAGTAAGATTCTCGACTTCGTGATGCCCGAGACGGTGAACGGGCTGTCCGGGTTGGCGCTTGATCCGGTGAATCCGCATACGATTCGCGGGAAAGGCGAGGTACGTGCGTGCGTGGAGTGCCACCGCTCGCCGCCATCGCTCGGGTTGGGTTCGGGAAGTTATAGTCTCGCACGAGACCTTGCGTTTAGCGCGTCGGCGGATGGTGTGAAGGTTTATGATCGTCGGGCGAACCCTGTCGATCCGCCGCTGCTGACGACGATTGCGATGGCTGCTCCGACGGCGATCGCGTCCGTGCCCGATATCATTCAGGGAACGACGGATTATCTTGTCGTTGCGGCGGGCGTAGCCGGCGTCTCGATCTTTGACATGCGCGGAAATGTTCCTGTGTCGCCGGTGACTCAAATCACGGGTATCAATGCGTTGGATGTGAGTCGGGTGGCGAGGTATCTGTATGTCGTCAATGCGGGCGAGGGCGTGCGCATTTACGATAACATCGTGCCGTCAGCGGTCAGTCTTGTGACGACGATACCGATCCCTAATGCGCTTCGTGCGGTTCCGTGGGGGATTCACCTTTTTGTGCCCGCGGGTGACGACGGTCTCTACATCGTCAACATCGCCGATCATAGTGCTCCGGCGATTGTCGGACATGTGACGGGGATGAATGCTCGCGATGTTCATCTCTACGCTCATTTCCAGATGGCTCGCGACTTTGCCATGCGTGCATATGTTGCGGACCCGTCTGCGGGCGTTCATGTGCTCGATCTTCTTCCGGACTACGACTCTCCGCTACTTGTGACGACGCTTCCGTTGGTTGGCGCGAGCGCGATCGATACCTACACGCGATACGTTGCTGCGCATGACGACGTGCCGTCGCGCGAGCAAGACTATCTTTATGTGGCTGCGGGGTCTGCGGGGCTTTATGTGTATGACATCACCGTGCCGAATGCCATTGTTCAGGTGGGATCGGTGACTGATCTTGGTGGAGAAGCGACGGATGTGGATGTTGCGAGCCAGATCAATCCGCCGGGGGTTGATGACTACGCATGGGTTGCCAACGCGACGCTTGGGCTGCAGGTCGTCGATGTGACCGATCCGACCAGCCCGGTGAAGGTGAATGCATCAACGGCGTCCGGTGTTTCGCGCGTGTTTGTTGAGGTTCAGCAGTTGGATCGATTCATCGATGAGCAGGGCAATCTTCTCAAAGAGAATTCTCATCCGGGGGCTGGGCATCTAGATCGTGCGGGGATCGTTCGGATTCTTAGCGTCGCGATCACACCGCCACCGTGCGATGTTTCTGATCTCGACGGCGATATTGACTCAGACCTTGCGGATTATTGGCGCGTGAATCGATGTCTTGGCGGGCCGACGGGTGGGTTGCTAAGCGGATGTAACCACGCGGATAGCAACGGCGACCTCGATGTCGATTTGCAAGATGTAGCTACTTTTCAAAATGGTTTCACGGGTCCGTAGTTGCAGGCTGTTGTTATCATCGCCCGGGGTATCTAACACTCATGTAGTCCGGTCAACCCTCCTCGATCCCCCCTTGGTAGAAGGGGGGACGGAAGAGGCAGCCCGCTGCTGT
Source organism: Planctomycetota bacterium (assembly GCA_024277835.1). GTDB lineage: Bacteria > Planctomycetota > Phycisphaerae > UBA1845 > UBA1845 > JAJRUK01. The sequence continues at coordinate 2,186 of JAJRUK010000326.1, forward strand.
TGACCGTAGCTGTTCGGTTACATGCTCCATCGATGGCCCTCGACGGCCGATGCTCCGCGCAGGCTAAAGCCTGTGGCTCGGGGGCGCTTCGTTGTTCTTATCCCTCGTTGGGGAACAATGCTGAGAAGACCGCTTCGGTTCTGTTTTTCCAACTGGACCATCCGGTGCCTTCGTTCAGTTCGCCGCCTTGTGGTTTGAACCCGCGATCGCGGAGGTACTGGACGAACTGCCGGTTGGTCTTGGCTTGATCCCATGCTTCGTCGGGGTTTCGCAGGTCGTACTTGCCCCAGTCCATGTAAAGTTGCATGGGCTGTTCTTTCGCGGTCTTTACGTTTGGGATTAACCCTTTCTTGACCGAGCCGAAGGAGAACATGGAAACCGTTCCTGCTTTCCCTATGAGATCCGATAAGGCGAATGCGGACGCGATGGCAGAAGCCCCGGAGAAACCTGCCCCGATGCAGGCGCGGGAATCTCGCGTTGCTATTGTTCGGAAGTTCTTGTCAATGTAGGGGATCAATTCGGTTGCGAACATCTCGATCGCTTTTTCGGGAGGCACGCGACCGGGGCTGCTAACAAAAACGGCGATGACTGGTTTCACGCTCTTGCCGATGATGTTGTCCAGAGCCCGGGGCATTTCACCAACGTCCATCGCTTTGTCGCCGTCGAAGATGTACGCGACCGGGTACTTCGCTTTTTGATGGTCGTAATGGGCTGGAAGGTACACGTTCAGTCCGAGCTTCGCGCCATCGAGAACTTTGCTTTCAAGCTCGCGAGATTCGATTGTACCCTTGCTGTGTGCGTCGGGGGTTGCGAAGAACGTGGGTGCGTTCCATTTTGGCATGGCGAACCACGACATCGCCATCGGCTCGCCGCGGAAATTCATGGCCATCTCTTTGCCGTAGATGTTCGACATGGTCTGGCGATTGTTCTTCGGATCGACGAGATGGTCTTCAAAGTCGCGAATGAAGACATAGTTGACGCGGGCGTCTCGTTCGAGCTTCGCGGAATAGTAGAACAGGTTCGTGTCGGCGATTCGCGTCATCGCGCGTTCCTGGCGAGCACCGAAGAGGTCGCTACCAACGGCAAGGTCTGATCCATTGCCTTGATACAGGAAGTGGACCATGTTGCTCTCGGTGAGCGGGAACTCTTTCACCGTTTTCATGAAAGCATCGACGGTCGCCTGCTTGTTGGGTGAGTGGTTGACTTTGGTCAGAAAGTGCGCGAACTTGCCGGTCCCCGTGACATC
>JAJRUK010000327.1 GCA_024277835.1 Planctomycetota bacterium
CCTATTGTCTTTATGAGTTGCATTCGTTGACTCTATCAGCCTGTTAAAAAAGTGTGGCACCGGTTTGTAACCGGTGTATTGTTTCTGTTTCAGCTCCCTGCACCGGTTGCAAACCGGTGCCACACTGGAAAACTTCGTTTTACAGCAGGCTGCTATGGGTGATTGGGTTTTCGCTTGTTGTTTTGAAGTTTAGGCATCCTTGTTTTCGAAAGTCCGCGCAGGCTAAAACCACGCGGCTCTGGGTTTGCTCGGTTTACTATTGGATGTTTATCGGCGGATTCGGGGCTGGGATTGCGTGGGGACTAGACGGCGCGGCAGACGACTTGCATGTGAGGCGCTCTGCCGATAGCCGAGGGATCGTGTGACATGCTTCTTTCGATCTTGGCCCAGGCGCGTCGGTCGGCGGATTCGGCCAGTAGCTGACGGTGATGGCGCATGGGGAGGACTGTCTTACCAACGATGTCCGTTAAGACGAAGCCAGATTTTTCGACGAGTGCGCGGAATTCGGTTGGCGTGAAGGTTGTGAGCGGGAATTGTTCGGATGCAGATGAGGTTAGCCAGTGCGTGCGACCGGTTCGAAGAAAGTCGGACATTTCGGATGTTTTTCCGCGCTGAAGGTAGAAGTCGATCGCGCCGAGCTTGTTGTCGATCGTCGCGACGAGCAGGCCTTCGTCTTTTAGCAGGCGACGGATTTGCTTGATCGCTTTGGGGGGTGACGTTGCGCAGCAGATGGGTTCGCCGAACGCGACCGCCAGGGACGCGTCGCCCTGGGGCAGGTCGCTCAGGTCGCAAATGTCCGCCTGGATGAATTCGGCGCGGTCGGTTGCGCCCATCTCAGCAACCTTGACGCGCGCCTGGTCGAGCATCTGCGGAGAAATGTCGAGGAAGCTTACGGAGTAACCACTTTTGATAAGTTTCGCGCCCCACTTTCCAGTTCCGCAGCCAATGTCATAAATCTTGGCGCTTTGATCGCGCGGGAGGTGCGGTTTGAGATAGTCCCAGGTGAGCGCATCGTGCCACTGCCAGAAAGCGTCGTCGTAGCTTTCGTCGTAACGATGGGCGACGCGGTCGTGGTATTTTTGAACGCCGGAGCGCTTGGGTCTTGCCATAACGGAGTATTGTAGAGGGGATGGCGATCAAGTGAAGCGGCGACGGATACATTGGTACACTGCGTTGGGTGGCATGCCCCACGCTTGCGTGGGCATGGTGTCGGAACGAGAGCCGGAATCATTCGCCAACGAACATGGCCACGCTGAAACTCTTTCGACTTATCAGCATTGTCCGGTGCGTGGCCATGCCACCCCCGCCGCTGCTGTTCGTTCGCTTCCTTACGGGCGCGGATCGGCTTGGGTGATTGACGGATTGGTGGGGTCGGGCATTATTGTTGTATGGGTTTAATTGATTCTCACGCGCATCTCACGTTTCCGGAGCTTGTTGATCAGGTTGACGACGTGCTTGCGCGCTGCGACGAGGCTTGCGTCGATAAAGTTATTACGATCGGGACGGATGTCGCGGACGCTCGTGTGGCGATTGAGCTAGCGGATCGTTATCCCGATCGGATTCGTGCGGGGGCTGGTTTTCATCCGCATGAGGCAGACAAGGTTGGCGATGCCGACTTCGAGGCGCTTGATGAGCTTTGGGATGAACAGGCGGTCGTTGCCTTTGGCGAAATGGGTCTTGATTATCACTACGACTTCGCGGATCGGGAAAATCAGAAGCGCGTTTTCTCGAAACAATTAGCCATGACAGGAAATCGTGACAAGGCTGTGGTGATTCATTGTCGCGAGGCGCTGGATGATTGTTTGCCGATACTGGTCGATCATGGTTTTGCGGGTCGCGGTCGGGGTCGCGGTCGGGGTCGGCGGGTGGTTTTTCATTGTTTTACGGGGACGCGCGAGGAGGCGGATCGCATCGCGGAGCAGGGTTGGCGGATTTCGTTTACGGGGATCGTGACGTTTCCGCGCTCGACGGAGCTTCAGGAGATTGCGAAGGCCTATCCGGCGGATCAGCTAATGGTAGAGACCGATTCGCCGTACCTGTCGCCGGTCCCGGTTCGCAAGAAACGACCGAATGAGCCAGCGCATGTTGCGCATACGGCGAGATTTCTGGCGGATCTTCGCGGGGAGGGGTATGAGGCGTTTGTTGATACAACGCGCCAGAATACGGTTGGTTTCTTCGGGTTGTAGGGGAGAATTGAGGAGCGAGCGCGCAGGCGGCGCGTGTCGCTCGCCTAGCGATAACGAAACGTGCCCCCATTTTTGCCACGCCCCGGCAGACTCATCCGCATTGGCTACACAGCCTGCGACCGAATCACACCGAATCGGAGCTTGGCGGCAACCAGTAAGAGTATCGCAAGAATGGCGAGTCCCCATTCGCTGACGGTTGGGATGGGGAGAAAGTCGTCGCACTTGTCCAGGATGCCGTCACCGTCCAAATCGGTTGAAGCGCCGGACGCCAGCTCACAGCCGTCGAGGATGTCATTTGTGTTGCAGTCGCTGCAGGCCAGGTCGCCGTTGCAACTTGCGATGTCGCATTCATCTGGAAGCCTGTTGGCGTTGCAGTCGAAGCTTTGTCCGCCAGCGATGTCGCAGCCGTCGAGGATGCCGTTTTCGTTGCAGTCGCCGCAGAAGAGATCGCCGGTGCATGCTGCGAGCTCGCAACCATCGGGGATACCGTTTAGGTTGCAGTCGCCGCAGTCGGGATCACCGGTGCAGTCTGCGATGTCGCAGCCATCGAGAAGGCCGTTTTGGTTGCAATCGTCACAGATCGGGTCGCCGGTACAATCTGCGAACTCACATTCGTCGGGAATCGTGTTGGCGTTGCAGTCCAAGCTCTGTCCACACGAATAGGCACAGATTGTAGAGTTGGCAGCGATTCTATCGCAGTTTATATCGCACTCGTCGAGTTGCTCATTTCCGTTGCAATCGATGGAACTCGTTTCACAAACCACATCCACGCAACTAACGCTATCGAAAAAGTTACCTCCGCGGAACCAAGTACCTCCGCGGTCCTCGCAGGACATAGCCTCAGGATTATCCTCGCACACTCCTGTCACCGGAAGACAGCAAGCGCTAACGAATTGAGGAACCCCGACATAGAGGTTGTCGATTCCGACAAACCCGTCGATGATCCCACCATGACCGAGCGATGGACGAACCCCCCTAACCGCCGGCCCCGAGAAACCGCCCGGTAAAACGTCGTCATGGATCAACGCGTTGTCTTTGAAGACTGTCCATCGCTCCTGCGTCACATCAATATCGACCGTCAGATGAAACGGAACGCCCATTTCAAACTGCCCTGCCTCGTAAGAGGTCGCACCATCGGTGGCAACAAGAACCACAACGATGCGACCGTCACGGAGGAAAGCGACGTTGTTAGCGCTCGGCGCATCCACAAAAATTTTCAGTGTACTATCCAGAGATTCGATGATTATATCCATCTCGATGCGATATCTTGGAAAGCGAACAGAGTAGCCTCCGCCGCCGTTGAATTGAGAGATGCCAAACAAAACCTGATCGAAAGCCCCAGGACCAATAGAAGTGAGAAGCATCTGCTGGTTCGCAACGCTGCCCACAGCATTGACGATCGATGGCTGCCCAAACGAAATAGACGTCGGGCGATCGCGCGGAGCCTGCGACTTGCCCACGACCGGAGTCTCGCCAACAGTGTGCGGGGGCGTATCAAAACCAACGGAATACATCGGAATCAGAGCACCCTGTTCGAAAACTGTTGGCGTGGTCGCCCCTCCATCGGAGCCCTGCGGAAGAACCGTGCCCTCACAAGGAAGATCTTGGAGAGGGTTGTAGATAAACGGGCATGTATCAACATTGTCGGCGAAGCCGTCGGCGTCGGAATCCTCCGGAAAACCAGCGGCGAAAGCCCCAATCGCCCCGAAAAGACCAAACAATACTGTAGAGATAGATTTGACCAACAAGCTTCTTCCCAACATCTTCCCGACTCCCATGCGCCAACGTGTCCCAAGTGATACGAGTGTACGATGCTACCAGAATCCACCGCGTAAAATCAACCTTAAAATCACCTTTTTTTGCCGAAATGTGAAGGACACCTCACCGGATCAGTGCGGGGCACTGGCACGCAACATGCCGAGGCCTGCAAACTCATAAATAAGAATGCTGATTCGGCTGGTGAGCGAAACACCGAATCCATTGACAGAGACACTCGCTACGACTCAGTCAAGCCACTGCTTCTTATCCTTAATCTTCATGGGAACGTATTCTTCGGTGAGATAGGAGAGGTTCTTGGAGATCATGGCTTCGACTTCCATTTTGAAGCCATTGGATAGCATCTTCTTGATCTCCTTTTGCCAAGGCTTTTTCTTGGCGAACCAGGGGTAGTTGGCAATTTGCTTGGCACGCTTGATGTCCGAAGCGTCCAGTTCGATCTTGACGTCGTCGCTCATGTCGCAACGGTCGTAATCAAAACTCGAGACGCCGATGAACCTCGCGTCGGGGATAGCCATCCGGCGCGACTCGTAGGCGAGATTGATCGAGCCATGCTTAATGACCGAGTAGATGTAGTATCCCCACGGATCGTTATCGAGCAGAACAAAGACCGGTAGCTTTAGCTCCTCGTGCATCCGGCGAAGCAACCGACGCATCCCGCGGGCGGGTTGGCCACCGCCGTGCGAAACGATGCAATTGTGCGTTTCCCAGAAGCGATCTTCGTGGAAGCGCCGCCAGACGGTGTCTTTTTCGACGTGCAGGATGAACTTCGCGCCGCACTTTTTGAACTGGATCATGTCCGGTTCGCAGATA
>JAJRUK010000023.1 GCA_024277835.1 Planctomycetota bacterium
CAAGGTCAAGCAGAAGGTGCATGTCCGCGCGGATCGCATCCGTGTCGCGATTGGACTGTTGCGAAAGTATCTCGCGAATCGCGCTGAACGCCTCATCCGACACCGCAAGCTCCGCGGCCATCGCTTCTTTGCCAAGGTCGCCCGATTCTTGCGACTCGCTCGGTGCATTCTGCTCAGCAAGGACCGCCTCACGAATCGCACCGCGCTTCGCCTTCATGGTTGTGGTCTTGGGAAGTTCACGATCCCAAAAATGAATCGTGGCGATGTGCTGGTACGTCGCGACTGACTCGGCGATCTCGGCTGCTGCTTCGCGAATCTCGCGTTCGCGACTGGAGCGGTCTAGATTTGGAGCACTGTCTTCATCGAGAACAACAACCGCGTGAACAGCGTCGCCCATGCCGTCATCGCTGGGAACCCCGAAAACGCAAAGCTCTTTCGTGTGCGGCAGGTCTTGATAGTGCGACTCGACTTCGTCCGGGTAAACGTTCTTGCCCGCACCAGTAATGATGAGATCCTTCGATCGCCCCGTGATACAAATGTGGCCATCCGCGTCGCAGCGACCCAGGTCGCCCGTGCGGAACCAATCGTCTTGAATTACCTCGCGGGTCGCTTCGTCGTTATCGAGGTACCCCGACATCACGCTTGGCCCTTTGACCCAAATCTCGCCCACGCCCTCGAGATTTTGATTGCGAATGTCTAGCTCGATGTTTGGCACTGGCGAGCCAACCGTCCCCGGTTTGGAGTCGCCTGCGCGATGAACCGTCAGCACAGGCGAAGTCTCGGTGAGGCCGTACCCTTCGTAAACCGAGAACCCCATCCGCGTGAACGAACGAAACAGCTCGGGGTCCAGGCTTGATCCGCCAGAGACGAGCATTCGCAGATGGCCACCAAAGCCTTCATGGACCTTGCCAAACAGAGGTCTGGCAAGAGCGCCGCCGGACCAGTCCGACAGCTTGCCCATCGTACGAAACGCCGCCCGCGCGGCTGCGTTGGAGGCGGCGACCTTGGTATGAATCGAGTCGTTGAAGAGCTTAACCAGTCGCGGGACGACGAGCATGACGGTGGTTCCGGTCGCTTTCATTGCCGAGGTAATTTCAGCGCCTTTGAGTTGTTCGATGTACGTGATCGTTGCACCGCACACGATCGGAACGAGCAACCCGCCCGTAAACTCGAACGCATGATACATGGGCAGCACCGAGAGAAACTCGTCCGTTGCGCCGATGTCGTGAACTTCAAGAAGCGATCGCGCGTTGGACAGTAGATTCGCATGTGTCAGGGGCACTGCTTTGGGCGCAATCGTTGTTCCCGAGGTGAACAGAATCGATGCGATGGCATCTTCTCTCACATCCACCGGCGGCGCATCTACATCGCGAGACACCGCGGGCGGCGGAATGAATGGGGCTGTGAGCAGCACAACCTCAACGTCCCCGTCCAGTCGCGCGGTTTGCAGCCCTTCCAGCGTCGTCTTTCCGGCGCAGAGAAGCTTGGCTGACGCGAACCTCGCCCCGGACCAGGCATCGCTTGCGGCGAGTTGCGGGTCAAGCGGGATCGCGGTCATTCCGCCGCGCATAAGTGCCAAGTACAACAGTGCCCACTCCGGACCATTCTCGCCGCAGATCGCAACTCGGTCGCCAGCAGTGAGTCCGCGCTCGGCGAGTCGTTGAAGGATCGTCCCGGTCGCGTTGTACGCTTCCTCGTACGAATAGCGAAGCCACCGGTTGTTGCGGCGAATCTGAAACGCCGGTTTATCGCCGAAGCGCTCCGCCGTAGTCGCAAACGCCGCGAAAATGTTCTCCGCATCAGCAGACTCACTTCGCGAGCCGCGCGGGTCATCTCGAAGTTCAGCAATCCCCAAAATGCGCGGACCGGGTTCGCCTGAAGTACCCAGCACAAACCGCCGCAGACCAGGGATGTGACGATTCACAAGGTAGTCGTACCAGTCAATCACTTTCGGATCGAACGGGAATTCCTTGCGGTCGTCCGGGTGCAAAGCGTCAGCAACCGCTCGTAAGTTGTCGTCTGAGAACCTGCAGTCAAGGTGCGTATAGGGCGAGTAAATTTTAGCAAAGTAAATCAGTTGGTCGATTTGCCTCGCGACCGCAGAAAACTTTCGGTAGCGACGGCCCTTCATGCCAAACCGCATCATCCACTTTTGAATCTGTGTGACGAGTTTGCGTTTGCCGTTCCATCGCTTGACGAATGGCTCAAGGCGAACTGCCTTGAGCTTTGCCGGATGGATTGGTTTCCCGTCATCATCGAGCATTGGGCGACGGCGAAAGGCGTCCTCAATCCCGCGCATCACGCCAGGGATCATCAGCGGATTGCGGTCACTTGAGGCGCTTTGGTAGACGCAAATGTCGCCGCGCAGACCGTCGCCCACCGGGAGTGCCGCGATCATCGCGTTAGCGACAAAGTCCGCAGGAATGAGGTCCAGCGGCATGTTGATGTCCGCCGGGAACTCTTCGAGCTTTCCGCGACCGTACGCGACGATGATCGGATCGGCCATGCGCAATCCGTCGATCCAACCCGGCAGTGGCTCGTCGTAACTACCTTCGATAATGGCAGGGCGGAAGATCACGAGCGGCACGTCGCCGCGATCACGCACGAGCAATTGCTCGCCGACCCACTTCGTGAATGTATACGTGTCGTTCCAGCCAAACCGCCGCGACCATCGCATCCCCGAGTCGATCAACTCGCGTCTGCAGGCTTCGGTCGTCGTCCCAAGGCGTTCGCACGTCTCGTTCGATTCATCCTGAAGGTTGGAAATCAGCTTGTCGAGATCGTAATCGCCTGAGTCTTTCTGTCGCGGGAGCATCTCGCGGGCGACCTCGGGGGCGCTGAGGTCTTCAATAACCGCTCCGTTTCGAGCGCCGCACACGTAACAAGTCGAAACATGCAAGAACGGGACATTGCCCGCGTCTTTGGCGAATTGTAGAAGTCGCGACGGGCCAAGCGTGTTCAGGTCGATCGCCTCGTCCAATCGTTCGTCGAACGTGACGGTCGCGGCGCTGTTGACGACAAGCGTTATGTTGTCCGCAAGCGCGGCGTAGTCATCCGGTGACAGCCCGAACCGTTCTTTAACCAAGTCCCCGCTGACGACATGCACTTTGTCTTTGCACATCGCGTCGAACGCGTCGCCGTGGGATGCACGAAGTCGATCAAAAGCGTGCGAGCGAAGGACTTCTTTTTCAACGCGCTGACTGGCCGTCGCGCCGCCCGATCGACCGCGTACCAACAGGTGCAATCCGCCGACTGTATCGACACTGCGAAGGAGTTTTTCGACAAACGCCTTGGCTAAAAAGCCCGTCGATCCCGTGATGAGGATATGTTCACCGGCGAGTCGGTCTCGCAAACGTGTTGCTTGGGATGATGAAGCGCTGCCGGACACTAGGATGTCGCCTCCACCGTCGCACAACCAGCCACCGCGGGCAATGCGCCAGGAAGTGGTTTCTCAAGCTCACGCGCGATCGCCTGAACGACGCGGTCTTGCAACTCGGCTGAACTCATCTCAGCCACCTCGCGTGCCGCGATCGGTTCTGAAACGACCACCCGGATGTTGCCCGGTTGAAGTGTCCACGGTCGATCGCGGTTGTATACATCGACCGCCCCGTGAATCGTGACCGGCACGATGTCCATCCCCGATCGCCTACCGATTTTCATGGTCCCTCGGCGAAAGGGCTGCAGGTTTCCGTCGCGCGTGCGCGTCCCTTCCGGGAACACCGCAAACGACACCGGGTTCGTCTTAAGGCGTTTGAGCATCGCTTCCAAGCTTCGCAGCGTATCGCGGGCGTGCGTTCGATTGATCGGTGCAAAATGATACCGCGACATGATCCATCCGAAGATTGGGATCAGAAAAAGCGACCGCTTCGCCATGAAACGAACGTCGCCGCGCAGCGCGGTGAGTAAGATCGGAATATCGAGCGCACTTTGATGGTTGGCCATGTAAAACCGGGGGACGCCGTCCGTAACCCGGTCCGCCCCCTCAACCGTGACTCGCGCACCCGCGATCCAGAGCGTTGCTCGCGCCCAGTGCCTCGTAATAAACGCAAAGAACGCACGCGACGGATAGATTAGACCGACCCCAACCAGCACTCCGCCGAAGAGGGTGATGTTGAAGAACAATCCAAGGATAGAGAAGATTTCGCGCAATATCGCTCGCCGAATCAAACGCCGCCAAAGTGGGACGAACTCGTTTCAGTCTACGGACACATACGGGACGAATTCTTCCGTGTACGAATCCGCCAGGGGGCCATTGGCGCCGAATGAGCGGAACCGACCGCCGCGCGCACCGACACCGCCATACCTCACAGCCACGCGCGGTGATGGTCGCCTCGGAGGCGGCAAATGTCAAGAAATGGGCTTATTGCGAGCCTTCATGCGGACGATGAACGGGGCACCCGCAAGAGGCGACCGCTGTCCTCTCGCGCCGTGCGTCACGCCGCCGCGCTACCGCGACGACGCCTCGAATCCGTTCTGGAAGACGGCAAAATCACGGAGTGTGAGTTGTCGGTCTAAGTCGTAGTCAAACGCGGCCAAGCACGCTTCTCGCAAAGCAGGGAGTTCACGCCGCCCTTTGACCACGCAGTTGCGGAAGCGCCAGTAGTCGCTCAGATCGAGGTCGCAGTTGCCCGTCGTATCTCCGCGAGGCCGACCCTCGCTTGTGGCAGGAACGCCGAGACCGGTTCGACCGCAAACGTCGTACTTGTTCGCGATCCCGTCGCCGTCCAAGTCGGTGTCGCAGTCGTCGATGAATTCGTCACCGTCGAAGTTGCGTTCACACTCGTCTGGCAGGAAGTCGCCGTCACAATCTTGGCTTCGCCCTGTAGTCACATCTTCACGATCCGGTAGTCCGTTTTCGTTGCAGTCCGGTTTGGGGCCAATCCGGAGGTAGTAGACGTCCTGTTCTCCGTTGAACGTCGCAGCGTACGCAAGGTTCGCACCTTGATTGTCGGAGACCATGTGGTAGTAGTCGCCAAGTTTACTCTGATTAGGCCAGCCGACGTGCGAATCGAACATCGGACTGATTGGCGTGCCGGTTAACCAAGTGTTTCCGCCATCATCAGAGGACGAGTAGTATAGCTCACAGCGGTTCGCTTGCCCGCTGTTGCGCGTATCATTCCAGATCACGTCAATTCGACCGTTCGGCGCAACGGACATCGTGCCAAACCACTGCCATGAATTGTCACTGTGGGAATCGGCATCAACGGCGCGTGCGAATGACCACGTTTCGCCGCGGTCTTCGCTACGTCCGAACATCACCCTGGAGTTGCCCGCGCGCGAATCAGGGAGTTTTATGACATCCGTGCCGAGTGCATAGATGTTTCCGCGCGTCGGACCGGAAGAATGATCCACCGCAACCCAATTCTGGCCGAGCAGTCCGCCCGGATTGGGGGCACCATTAGCAGACCCTCCGCCAGCGCCGGACATCCCAAGGAAACTGAAGGTCGGTGTGGCCTTAGAATTCCATGCGTCTTCAGACCAGCCGACACCCCCGGTGCGGCCTGTGGTGTAAAGCGCTCCGTCCAAACCGACCGCCATCATTCCCCACACCCCGCCGCCAGGAACAGGATTCATGACGGTCGCACCCCCATCCGTTGAGCGCGTGAAGCCCGGGGACCCCGTCCATTGCATGTAGATATTGCCGTCGCCGGGTCCGCCAGTCGTATCCACAATCATCCACCCCTTGTCCCCGCCGGCCGCCGGAATGGATCGAGGCCATGTGACACCCCCGTCAAACGACGTGAATAGGTCGTAAGTGAAATCGTCGGTCAGGCTGTAGTAGTAGAAAATGCCTTCCGACGACGCCGCAACGACGGGATCGCTGCGAAAAACGTGATCCTCCAAGACGCCGGGGAATGTCCAGGTTCGACCCGCATCGTGGCTATATCCCCACCCTGCCTGCCGAAAGTTAGACGTGACCGTATCGAACTGCCGCCACCCGATCACAATTCGAGTCGGGTCGCTCGGGTCCACGGCGATGGAAGGTTCGTTCGCGGCGTCCCCGACGATGTTGTTGCCAAACGCATCCACATTGACCTGAATGCTGACGTATCCGTCTCGCTCGACGCGTCCACCCTGCGAGACGACTCCTGCCGGTCGGTCAATCGGCTTGGCGACGGGCGGGTCGTACGGCACCTCTCCCTGGTCCCATTCGGGTTCGTCCCCCATGTTCTGAACGACTACTTCCGCTTCGTCCTCCGCGTGATTCCCCGACGCCGGTGGTGCGCCCGCAACCCCGCGCGCCGGAGAGGTAGGCAGAGCGGGCGGGGGGTGATCGCCAGGGTCACCGCACGGCGACTCAACACTTAAAGTAATCAGACCCCGATCCGAGTCCGTAGACCCTGCGACTTTGATGTAGTAGGTCTCTCCGATCACCAGATTCCATACGCATAGTTCCGCCAGAAACGGATTATTACTGCAACCGGAATCAAAGTCGTTGCATCCGATAGGCACGAGTGTATTGCATGCCGCTTCTGTAGAGGAGTTGTCTTCGGCTGCGTAGACTTGGATGATCGTATCAGTAACCGGACCCGAGGTCTCGCAGGTATGAACACGCGCGGATTCCTCCGTGGCTACGAACTTAAACCATATATCGCCACGGCCTTGCCTCACGGGCAGGACAGGTAAATCCTCGCAGGTTCCCACGCCCGCAGATCGGCATTGCGCATCGAATTCACATGGGCGGCCATCCAGAGTTCCGCCCACGCAGCGCAGCTCTGTTCGTTCATAACAAAAGAAGCCAGTCGGCGGAGACGCCATACGGGCAAACACATTGCTGACCGCGACAGTTGAGTTCGCTTCAACGGAAAGGGCTTCAAAGACGAACGGGTACCAGGGTCTGTTAGGATCGAGGGAGCAGAAAGCATTCAAGGGAAGTGACCTTCCGCTGCAATTCGCACCGTAAGCTCGAACACACAGTTCGTCCCACTCTATGTCACAGCACCAGGAATCTTCGCTGCAGACATGGCGATGACATTCCTCATCCCAACAACCCGGCCCACTTCGCACCTGCGCACAGTTTCCTAACGCGCAATGCTGGTCGCCTTCGTCGCAGTATCGCCCGCGCTGCCAGATTCGCCGAGTGTCATCCGGTTCCTTCGCCTCGCATTGGTCTTCGGTCAGGTTCTCGCAGAACTCGTCGAGCACGCCGCCGCACCACAAACGAAGTCGAATGGGCCTGAGTTGCACGTTTCACCAACCGACCAAGCGGGGAGAAAGTCTGGATCATCGGAATCGCGCGGGCAGTTGATCTGTGGAACGTGCAACTCAGGCCCATTCGACTTCGTTTGTGGTGCAGCGGCG
>JAJRUK010000328.1 GCA_024277835.1 Planctomycetota bacterium
AGTCCAGTACGCGACCCCAAAGTGTGCTCGCGCGACTCGACAGCGCAACGACCTCTGCAAGTCGGTCGTAATCCATGCGCACCGAAAACGTGTTCTCGATTTCTTCGATCAAACATTTCAATCGCCCGCGCACAAACGCAACGTGCTCGCTCGTCACTTCTCCGAGATGACCCGGCGGACAGATGCCCATCACCGGTGTGCCGTCGCGCCGCCCGTAGAAGTTCCACCAGTCCTGCACTTCGCGACACTGATTCGTGTTATAGACCAACAGGTCGGGTGTAGGCGGACCGGCGATGCCAAAAGCCTCGGTCAGTGGCGAGACGCCCGCGAGTGTCGCTCCGATGTCACTCGTCATGTACGAGCACGACTCCGCGCAGTACCCGACACCGACCGCACGCGGGATCAGCTCGTGACTGACTCGCCGCGCGCCAAGCAGCGCCCCATGATTTTCTGGAAAATAAACGTCGAAACCCATCGCAGTGAGAATTTCGCACGGTCCGACCGACGTACACCACGCCACTTTTCGTTCTGGATCGTGCGCCGCCGCGTCGAGATTAAGAAAATACTCTCGCATCAGCGCCCCCATGCGCTTTTGCGATTTAATTTCGACTCGTTTTGCGGTGGCTGTCATAGAAAAACCTTGAGCAGGCTGTTAAAGCAGTGTGGCACCGGTTTGTAACCGGTGCAATATCTTCTTTTTTCAGGCCTGGCACCGATTACAAACCAGTACCACATGGAAAAACTTCGATTACCAACAGACAGTTAAGGGATCACGACCGAGCGCAACGATACGCCCTCTTTCATCACGGCAAATGCTTTTTCCAGTTCAGCCAGCGGAAATTGGTGCGTCACCTGGCGCTCGATGTCGATCGCACCGGACTCGACCATCCGAATCAAGGGCGCGTAGTCCAGAGGCCTGCACCCGAGCGATCCGACGACTTCAATTTCCTTAAACATGATCTTCCCCGCAACGATGGATATCTTTTCGTGCGTGTAGCCAACGACACAAAGACGCCCTCCGATCCGGACACTTTCAAACGCTTCTTCAATCGTCTTGGGGTTGCCAATGACCTCCATCGCAATGTCCGCACCACCGCCCGTCAGTTTCTTGACCTCTTTGCTGACGCGATCGACCTTCGATGCGTTGATCGTCTTGACCGCACCGAACTGCGACGCCCATTCGAGCTTGCGATCGTTAATGTCCACCGCAATCACATACGCCCCGCACGCGGTGGCGAGTTGCACAGCGTTGATCCCCACACCGCCACATCCAAAAATTACCACCGTGTCACCAGGACGAACCTGAGCGCGATTCTTGACGGCGTGATAAGGTGTGGAAATCGCGTCGGCGATGATCGCCGCTTGCTCAAGCGGAATCGAATCGGGAAGAGCGAGGACATCCTTCGCCGGAACGCCAACGTATTCGGCGTACGCACCGTTGATGTGATTGCCTAGCATCGTCATGGCGCTGCAAATGTTCTCACGACCCATGCGGCAGAACGTGCATTCGCCGCATGTAAGAACCGCGGGAATCAAAACGCGCTGCCCCTTGGCCAAACGTGTTACGTCCGCCCCAACTTCTTCCACGACGCCCGAGGCTTCGTGACCGAGAACAAGGGGAGGCTTCTTGTGGGTTGGAACGCCATGCTCGATGTAGTGCAAGTCAGTATGACAAACGCCGCACGCAGCCACCTTCACCAAGATCTCGCCGGGACCAATCTTGGGAATCGAGATGTCTTCGAACTTAAGACCAATATCTGTTCCGTGAAAAACCGCTGCTTTCATAGCTGTTATGTCCTGTGCTCGTTGATTTCGCTTCGTTGAGTCAGTTTACGCGTGGTTCCATTTGGGTTCTCTCCGCTCAAGAAACGCTGCCACGCCCTCTTTCGCATCGGAAAGCTCCATAAGTTCGCCGAGATAAAGCGCTTCCACCTCATCCAGTCGTGCGAGGAACTGTTCGCGCTGCCCCATCAGCGTGGCCCGTTTCGCCAGACGCGCAACGGGGCAAGACAGCTTTCGGATTTCGGAAATATAAGCGGCAACGTCGGCGTCGAAGGTTTCCTTATCGAAAACCGCGTTGACCAGACCGATTCGATGCGCTTCATGGGCATCAATCGTTCGCCCCAATGCGTTTAACTCGATTGCTTTCTTGATCCCAACCTGCGCAGGAAGAATGACAGCGGCGATTGGAGGAAAAACGCCAACCTGCACCTCGGGCTGACCAAATTTCGCCCGCGAGGACGCGAGGACAACATCACAAAAACACGCCAGCTCGCATCCGCCACCCAGCGCCGCCCCTTGAACAGCCGCAATCGTAATCGCGTCGGTCGTCGCGAGCTTGCGAAAGATCCCGTGAAACAGGTGAATCATTTTCTTGGCGGACTCCGGTGAATGATCTCCAACGTCCACCCCGGCGCTAAACGCCTTCCCGTCAGCGCGTAGGACAATGGCGATAAGCTCGGTGCCAGCAACGAGTCGCTCAAGAATCGCGTTGAACTCCTCCATCATCGGGTTGTGGAGTACGTTGAGCGGTTCGCGCAGCATGGTAACCGTCGCAACGCGCTCTTCGATCGACACTTTCAGGAACTCATAATCGCTCATGTCACTGATGTCCTAGACATACTGCCCACCGTCTACCTTCAACACTTCGCCCGTAATAAACCGTGCCCGGTCGCTACAAAGAAACGCAACCGCCTCCGCAACATCGCTCACGTCGCCGGCGCGACCAAGCAACGTCTCACCGAGCGACTGCTTTTTGGCTTCCTCGGGCATGGATGCGAGAATTTCTGTCTCGATATACCCTGGCGCAACTGCGTTCACCGTGATGTCAAACCGCGCGACCTCCCGCGCGAGTGACTTCGTCAAACCAATCACGCCCGCCTTGGAAGCGGCGTAGTTGACCTGACCAAGCTTGCCCCGAAGACCATTGATACTTGAGATGTTGACGATGCTCCCCGACCCGCTCTGACGCATCAGCGGAATCGCAGCCCGACACATCTGAAATGTACCAGTAAGATTCACGCCCACCACGTCGCCCCACTCGTCATCGCTCATCTTCCAGCAAACGCGGTCACGAACGACGCCAGCGTTATTCACGAGAACATCAAGCCCGCCCCATCGTCCGGCGATTGTCTCGATCGCGTTGCCAACGGACTCGCCGTCGCGAACGTCCCCGGCAATCAGAAAACATTCTTGGCCGAACGACTCGACCTGCTCAACGAGCTTCGCCTCGTCATCAGGTCGCTCTCGATCAAAGATGCAAACGTCAAGCCCGTCGCGCGCAAGCGTCGTAACGATGCTCCGGCCAATGCCGCGACCACCGCCAGTCACCAGAACTCGTCGCTTGCTCGACAACGATCGGTCCTTTCCTACTAACCCGTCGCAACGGCTGCGTGAATCTCGGCACCACACTTTCCGCAGAACTTAAAGTCGCGGGGGATTCCTTTGGCATCACATTCCGGACACGCATTGGCGTATGGTCCCCAGAGAAACTCGCTGGAACCATTCGGATCAGCCGCCCGCTCTCGGATCGCGACAAAATCCACCTTGCGTTTCTCCACAAAGGCTGACATGCCCTCGTAGGGTTCCAGACTCGTATAATGAACGGCGAGCCAGTCGCGTGCATGCCCCGTCGTCGCGTGCCACGAAGCATCCTTCCAGTAATTCACCTGCGTCTTCGTGTAGCGCGTACATTCCGGGAATTTATGGACGATTTTGTCGCACAATGCGGCAACGACCTCATCAAGTTGAGAGAAATCCAACGCGTAGCCATCCTGTCCCTTTTGCGCTTTCTTGTATTCCTCGGGCGTTGCTCGCGAGATGAATGGCTGCTCCCACGGATCGGTGTTCCAATCCGCAAGGTATGTGCGATCGTTTGTGAACTGAGTCACGAATTTGCCATCAGGACCGACAACCGTTGGGACCACGGCGTTGACAAGCCCCATCGACAGCGACGTGAAGGCTGCGTATCTGTTGTTAAGGAAAAGAATGCCGCGAGCTTTGCGATCGCCCACATGAATCGGTAACCACTGAGTCGATCCGCCACATGCAACAGACCCGACGTTCGTACCGACCTGCGCGATGAATGTGTGTTCACCCATCACAGACAAGTCGCACGCGAGTTGACTCTCATTGCCACCGCCGACCGCCATCCCGTTGAGTCGGGCGATCACCGGCTTGGAGCAATTGGTGATCGACTCGATGTACTGCTTGAAGCAGGACATGTACTTCCAATAGTCGCGCGGCTTTTGCGTGTACGATTCTTGGTACTCCTTGACATCGCCGCCAGTGCAAAACGCCTTGTCGCCAACCCCGCTGAAAACAACGACCGCGACCCGGTCGTCCCACGACGCATCCTGAAAGGCAGCCGCGAGTTCCGTTAGCGCCGGAGTGCTGTAGGCGTTGTAGTTGTGGGGTCGGTCGATCTTGATATGCGCGACCCATCCCTGTTTTTCGTAGCGAACTTCCTTCAAAGCCAACGAGCCTGCATCTTTTGACTCAAACATGGCCATTTCCGGGCCTCCTACTGCTCAAAACCCATCACTTCTCCGATCGAACGTTCGTTCGGCTGGTGAGGAATAAAATATCGCCAGGGCGCCTGCCACAGAGCCAAGGGCAACCCGCCACGCTCTAATTATGAGTGTTTCGTCATCTTTGTCAAGCATATTCAGGAGTTTTTGGTTGACAAAGGCGCATGGAACGGCGATACTAATAGCGTTCGGACGTTCAGGCAAAGGAGACTTATTGGTACAGTGGAAAAGCAAAGTATCGAACATACGATCGGCCACGAGGCCGCAGGCGACGTAACCCTCGACGGACGAGGAACTTACGACGAACGCCTGAACCACATTCTGGCCTCCGCGACGGATACGTTCGCCCGGCTGGGTTACGAGAAGGCGTCGATGCGCGAGGTCGCCAAGGCGGCGGGGGTCAGCTTGGCGGGTGTTTATCATTATTTCGATGGCAAGGAGCGAATCCTGTTCCTGATTCAGTTCCGGGCGTTTGGGTCGCTGCTCAACAATCTCCGCGAAAAGCTCAGCGGGGTTGAAGACGCGAAGAAACAGCTGTGTGTCATGATTCGCGCGCACCTTGGTTATTTCGCGGCGAACATGAGCGCGCTGAAGGTCTGCTCGCACGAGTTGGACTCACTTTCCGGAGCGGCTTACGAGGACACGCGTAAGATCAGGCACGAGTACTATGAGCTTTGCCGAGACATTGTTGATCGCGTTTTGAACGAGTACGACGTAAACGGAACAATGGACCGCCACGTCGCCACAATGGCACTCTTCGGAACGCTGAACTGGCTATACCGCTGGTACGACCCAAAGCGTGGTCCTGCGGTCAGCACGGTCGCAAGGCAGATCGCTGACCAATACCTCGTCGGATTGGTTGGTGCCGCGATGAAGCAAAACGAAACGCCCTAGCGCTGTGCCACTGGTTGAACGAAGGATTTTCCGAGCCGCGACCGTGAGGAAGCGAACGTTTGATGGCTGGTCGTGATAGCTTGAAATCGCTCCCTTACGGTCGCGGCTCGGATCAGACAAACCTTTCGTTTGAGTTGTGACAGAGTAATAGGCGTAGTCGTGGTTAGTCAACTAGAGTGGCATTGGTTGGTCGATGCGGGCGTGGCACTATGCCCATATGGACACCCAGCATGGCCACGCAAGCGTGGGCCATGCCACGCGTGAAGCACTGTAACGTCGCGGTCTCGAACGGACAGGATGTTCCATAACTTCTGTCGCTTCGGCGCTATTGGAGAGTCAAACATGTATATGCCCTCTGTGGAATTTCATCAGGCGACGACGCTTCCTGAGGCATTCGATCTTCTCCAAGCTTGTGGCCCATCGACACGCGTTCTGGCGGGCGGGACTGATTTGCTTGTCGATCTCAAGGCAAAACGCGTTACCACTGACCACGTTATCTCAATTACGCGCGTCGGCGAGCTGAAGGGGATTGCTCTCGATAACGGTTCATTGCGAATCGGCGCACTGACGACGATCACGCAGCTTGATGAGTCGCCGCTTCTGGAGGGTGGTTTTGATCCGATTCGCGATGCGGCTCGGCTCATGGCCGTCCGACAAATCCGAAACGTCGCAACGATCGGCGGGAACCTCGCCAGCGCGGTTCCTTGTGCCGATCTTCCACCGATCCTCATCGCCATGAACGCACGCGTACATATCGCATCGCGCGATGGCGAGCGCGAGGTTCCGATCAAGGAGTTTCTCCTCGACGTTCGCAAGACAGCGTTGGATCGACACGATATCCTCTCGGCGATCACCGTACCACAACCACCGCCACAATTCGGGGCTGCGTATGAGCGTTTTGGTTTGCGCGAGGGTAACGCGATTGCGGTCGCAGCCGTTGCTGCGGGAATTCGCCTTGCGACCGACGGAACGCTCGAAACAGCAACGATCGTACTCAGCGCCGTCTCGCCGATCCCCAAGATCGCGTTACAAGCCTCGTCTATCGTCCAGGGACAACATCCGAGCGACGATCTGTTCGCCCGCGCAGGTGAGGCGGCTCGCGGCGAAGCGGACCCTATTTCTGACATTCGAGGTTCGGCCTCATTTCGTCGCGATCTTGTGGCGGTTCTTGTCCAGCGAGCACTTAAAAAGGCAGTGGAACGTGCCGGTGGAGATGTCTTATGAGCATAGCAGTTACGTTTCTGGTGAACGGAGAATGCCATACCGTGGCAGTCGAGCCGTTCGACACGCTTGTCGATGTGCTGCGCGACAAGGTTCGCTTGACGGGCACGAAAAAAGGTTGCGGCGTCGGCGATTGCGGCGCGTGTACCGTGCTGCTCGACGGCAAACCAGTGAACAGTTGTCTTGTTCTTGCCCTTGATGCGGCGGATGCTTCGATTACAACGATCGAAGGGATCGCGAAAGATGGCGAGCTGTCGGCGGTTCAGAAAGCGTTTATCAGTGAAGGCGGAACGCAATGCGGGTATTGCACACCTGGAATGATCCTATCAGCGACGGCGCTTCTCGAACGCAAACCCGATCCCACGAGCGACGAAATCAAAGACGCCCTCGCCGGAAATCTCTGTCGTTGCACCGGGTATTCAGGGATCATGCGGTCCGTGTCGCGTTGCAGCAATTATCAAAGCGACGGCACGTGTGCGAAACCATCCCATCCGCTCCCCAAGCGTGACAAGAGCGAATCCGACTACAGACCAAGCTCTGGCGAGTGCGGTAGTGTCGGCGTTTCGATCCCGCGCGTGGACGCCGGCGACAAAGTCACTGGCCGAGCGATCTATACAAACGACATCGCACTACCCAACACAGTCTACGGAAAAATTCTCGGGTCGCCGATCGCACACGGGTACGTTAAGAAAGTTGACACGTCGAAAGCCGAGGCGCTTCCGGGGGTGCTGGCGGTCCTTACCGGGAAAGACGTGCCCGATACGATGTACGGCGTATCGCCGGCGCGTTACGACGAATATGTGCTCGCGCGCGACAAGGTTCGCCATGTCGGAGACGAGGTGGCTGCGGTCGTTGCTGTGGATGAGCGAACTGCCGAGGCTGCCCTTGAGTTGATCGACGTTGAGTACGAAGAGCTCCCGGCTGTTCTCGATCCTTACGAAGCGGCGAGCGAGGGTGCGCCGCTGTTGCACGAGCGATACAAGCGAAACATCAACACCCACGTTGACCAGAGCTTCGGCGATGTGGAGGCGGGTTTCGCAGAGTCATACCTCATTCGCGAGGAAACGTTCACCGGCAACCATATCTATCAGTCGCCACTGGAGCCGCACGCTACCATCGCAACGTGGGAGCACGACGGCACGCTCGTACTCTATACCTCCACGCAGGTTCCGCATTACGTCCAGTACATGATGGCCCATGTGCTACACATTCCACTTGGCAAGATTCGCGTGATTCGTCCGACGGTCGGCGGCGGATTCGGCGGAAAAGCAGAGACAACTCCGCTTGATTTGTGCGCCGCGATTTTCAGTAAGAAGCTCGGGCGGCCGGTGAAAATGGTCTACTCGCGCGAGGAAATGTTTCATCACGGGCGCGGCCGACATAAGCAGCACATGAAGTTCAAGATTGGCGTGGACCGCGAGGGCGTTATTCAGTCATTCGCCAGCGAGATTTATCTTGATGGCGGTGCGTACTCATCGTTTGGTGTCGCAACGGCGTACTACGCGGGCAGCGTTCTTCCGACGCTCTACCGCTTTCCGAACTATGCGTACGACGGGTATCGCATGATGACAAACAAACCCGCGGCCGGCGCGATGCGCGGGCACGGAGTTCCGCAGCCTCGTTTTGCGTTCGAGTGTTTGCTGACGATGGTCGCGGACGATCTGGGTATCGACCCCATCGAGATTCGTCGGCGCAACGCGATGACACCGAACACGATGACGGTCAACGAGATGGACGTGGGAAGTTGCGAGTTTCTGCGCACGCTCGAAGCGGTCAACGAAAAGGTCGATTGGAACGAAAAATATGGCAAGCTCGAAAAGGGCAAGGGGATCGGAATCGGGTGCGGCGGTTTTGTCTCGGGGGCGGGGTATTGCATCTACCGGGGGCAGGTCCAACTCTCGCACGAAAAAGGGCGCGAACCGTTTCAGAAGAAGTCGACGTTTCCTCATGCCAACGCCATCGTGAAAATCAGCGAGGACGGGATGGCGGCGGTTTTGATGATCGGCGCTGCGGAGATCGGCCAGGGAAGCGACACCGTTCTAACGCAAATGTGCGCGGAGTCGCTGGGGATTCCTTCTTCGCGCATGCGTATTCGTAGCGAAGATAGCGACATTTCGCCGCTTGACCTGGGTGCGTATTCGTCTCGGGTGACGCTGATGGCGGGGCATGCTGTTTCGCGAGCGGGCGTTGCTATTGTTGAAAAACTCCTTCCGTACGCTGCCCTCCTGTTGGATTGCGATCCGGGCATTATCGAAGCCCACAACGGACGCATGTTCGTGCGCGGCGACGAAAGTCGATGCGTCGCGTGGGAGGAGGTCGCTCGAAAATATTTCAACGACAATGGCCCCCTCGTTGGCACCGGTGCGTACAAACCGCCCGACGGACTTGGCGGTGATCACAAAGGATCAAGCGTTGGAACAAGCCCTGCGTATTCGTTTGGAAGCGCGGTGTGTGAGGTCTCCGTTGATCTTGAAACGGGCAAAGTTGCGATCGATAAATTCACGGACTTTCACGACTGCGGCACGCCGATCAACCCGATGGCGGTTCACGGGCAGGTCGAAGGCGCGGTCGTGATGGGTGCGAGTGAGACGATTCTCGAAGACGTGCAGTTCGACGACAAGGGGCGCATTCTCAATCCGAATCTTCACGGTTATCTGATGATGACGATTAAAGACGCCCCGGAGATTTTCAGCGGGCTGGTCGACTCGTACGAACCGCGCGGACCGTTTGGGGCGAAGGAAATCGGCGAGGGCAGTACGCTGCCGGTGCTCGGTGCGGTTGCGCACGCGATTGCCAACGCAACGGGCGTGTGGATTAAGGATTTGCCCATCACACCGGAAAAAATCCTTCGCGCGTTGCAAGAGAAAAGGGATTCGCCTGAAACGACCCTCGCCGATGCGAAAGCGTGATTCCACCGCCTAGTAGCCGGTGCCACACTTTCACAGATGTGAACCGATGAGCATTCGACGAATACTCGAAACTGTCATCCGCGAGCATGAGAAGGGTCGCGCTGTGGCACTCTGCGTGGTGGTCGCGACGCGCGGATCGACGCCGCAACCGGCTGGTGCGGTCATTTGCGTCGATGAAGCTGCAAACGTCACCGGAACGTTGGGCGGCGGTTGCGTCGAGGCGGAGATTCGACGTGTCGCTCATCAATCACTCGGGCAAGGGGTAGGCCACATTGCCAGCTTCGAGCTTGACGCGGATTTTGGCTTCGACGACGGCATGATCTGTGGCGGTACGATGGATGTTGCGATTTGCCCGGTCGCAGCGACAAGCGGAGCGGATGTTTACCGTCAGGCGCTTGAAAATCTCGACGGATTGGGTTCGGTGATTCCGCTGGTCGTTGAGTCAGAGGGGTCGCGGGTCGAATATCGCTTGCGGTTAGAGGTCGCGCCGCGACTTGTCATTGCCGGCGCTGGACACATTAGTCGCGTTCTGGCGAACATGGCTTTGACGGTCGGATTTGATCTTCATGTCATCGACGATCGCGTCGCGTACGCGAATGCGGATCGTTTCCCCGAGCCGATTCAACCGCACGTCGGTGAGTTCGCTACTACGCTCGAAGCCATGGCGATTGACACGAATACGTTCGTGGTCATCGTCACACGGGGGCATCTAAATGATGAAACCGCACTCGGGGCGGTGCTTGACTCGCCTGCGAAGTACATTGGGATGATCGGGAGTAAGCGTAAGATCAACGTTGTCTACGAAGACTTGCGACAGGGCGGTGCGAGCGAAAAATCGCTCGCGCGAGTCCATGCGCCGATCGGACTCGACATTGGTGCGGTCACAACAGAGGAGATCGCCGCGAGCATCATAGCTCAACTCATCCAGGTGCGCCGCCAATCATACAAGCCGCTGGTCGAAGGACCGTTTCCCGTTGAGGTTAAAACGTCATGACGCGAAGCGACAAGCTTCCGGTTGTCCTTGGCATTATTCCCGCCGCAGGAATGAGCCGGCGCATGGGAATCGCCAAGCAGACACTACCACTCGCGGGTTACACCATGACCGCGTGCGTCGCGCGGACGATGCTTGACGCCGACCTTGATGGCGTTGTTGTTATCACGCGCAGCGAGCTTCTCGAACGACTTGCGCTACCGGCCGATGACCGACTGTTCACAGCGATCAACGATGACTCGAACACTCAGATGCTCGACTCGATTCAAATTGGCATCCGGCATCTTCAAGAGCATATGCCTTCGTCCATCGATACCGCCAGCGTTGGCGTCCTTGTTATTCCGGGCGACATGCCAACCGTTCCGGTGGCGGCCTGCAAGTCGTGCGTTGAAGCTTTTGGTCGCGACAGAACACGTATCGTTATCGCAACTTGCGACGACAAGCGCGGACACCCGATCTTGTTCCCGCTGACCTTGTGCGAGTCGTTCGGAGAACTCAAGGGAGGATTGAACGCGCTTCCTGCGCGGTTTTCGGATCGGGTTGTTGAGGTTGCTTGCAGTGATCCTGCGATTCTGCGCGACGTGGACACGCGCGCGGACTATGAGGACTTATGCGAATGATGCGCAACACGCCCAGCTCGCACGCCTCCCATGCTAGGCCACGCGATTCGCGACGGGTTCGGTTTTGGAACGCATCTTGCATGGATTCGACTGACCTTCCTCGGGATCGGTGTGTCCCTGTTTGCGGGTCAAACGGGCGAATCGCACAACGAAGACAGGCGGTGAAGCGATGATAGAGATCACGATTTGCGGTCGCGGCGGTCAGGGCGGTGTGACGCTCGCCAAGTTGATCGCGACGACGTACTTTCTTCGCGACAAGTATGTACAAGCGTTCGGCGTCTACGCAGCCGAGCGATCCGGCGCTCCGCTTCAAGCATTCGTCCGCATCGACGATCAAGAAATCACGAACCACAATCAGGTTCGCGAGCCGGATCATATCATCGTACTTGATCCCACGCTGATCACGCCGGGGCTCGCCGCGGCGATGAAACCCGGTGGCTGGGTGATTGTGAACACGCAAGATCCAC
This sequence comes from Planctomycetota bacterium, assembly GCA_024277835.1. Taxonomy (GTDB): domain Bacteria; phylum Planctomycetota; class Phycisphaerae; order UBA1845; family UBA1845; genus JAJRUK01. The sequence continues at coordinate 11,632 of JAJRUK010000328.1, forward strand.
CCGAAGCGCTTCAGGAACATTTCGCCGGACTTCACGTTGCAACCGTTGACGCAACTTCCATCGCGGTCAAGAACGGACTCGGCACGCGCGCCGTTCCCATCGTCAACACGACCATGTCCGGTGCCATCGGAAAAGTCTTCGATCTTCCGATCGACGACTTACTCGCAGGACTTGATCATCTACAGTTCGGTGGCCCCAATACGATCAGCGCTCGCGAAGCTTATGACTGCGTCCAAACGGCCACTCTCTCCGGCAAAGTCGCGAAACTCAAGCGTGTGCAGAGCAACGGGAAGATTCCGGGCCTGCTCGATGATGACCTCGGCGGGATGCCCAAGATTCGGACAGGTTCCTGGGCGACGCGAAAACCTGAGCGCCAGCGCCTCACGCCACCATGCAACGATGGTTGTCCGGCGGGCAATGATGTTCGCGGATTTGTTGAAGCGGTCGGAAAGGAAGACTACGACCAGGCGCTTGCGATTCTTCTTGAAACCTCCCCCTTGCCCGGTATCTGCGGCAGGGTCTGCCCCGCGCCCTGCATGGACGCCTGCAACCGCATCGAATACGACGAGTCGGTCAACATTCGAGAAATCGAGCGATACGCAGCCGACCATGGCACGCTTCCGTCACCAACAAAACCGTGGCGCAAAGAGAATATCGCGGTCGTCGGCTCTGGACCGGCGGGTCTCAGCGCAGCCTATCACCTCGCGAAACTCGGTTACCATGTCAACTTGTTTGAAGGCGAAAAAGAACTCGGCGGCGTGTTGCGAACCGGCATTCCGGAGTACCGTTTGCCTCGGGACGTGCTTGGCGATGAGATCACGTTTATCCTGCAACACGGCGTCAAGGCGCATTGCGGATGTTTTCTCTCGCGTGGCGATCTGCTCGCCTTGACGCACACATACGCCGCGGTCTTCGCAGCCACCGGCCTGCGCGACTCCCGTACGATCGACCTCGGCAGCGGCGATTCAAAGTCTATCATGCAGGGTATCGACTTTCTGGATCGGGTTCGTCGCCGCGATGTGCGACTTGACGGCAAGTCGGTCATCGTCATTGGCGGGGGCAACACAGCCATCGACGCCGCGCGGTCGGCGCTTCGCGTGGGGGCGCATCATGTCGAGATCGTCTATCGTCGCACGCAAGCGCAGATGCCCGCGATTCGCGAAGAGATCGAAGAAGCATTGGATGAGGGGATCAAAATCCACGAGCTTGTCTCGCCAATCCAGCTTGACGACGTCGGCGCGCGACCGACGCTGACGTGTCAGCGAATGAAACTCGGCGAACCGGACGCATCGGGTCGCCCACGCCCCATACCCGACACAAGTGAGGGCGCTCAATTCGACATGGACTGCGACTGCGTGATGCTCGCGCTCGGACAAACACAAGACATCTCGATCCTCCCGGAGGGGTCGGAAATCTCCGACGGGAAATCGCTCCTGGGTTTGAGCGGTGCTCCCATGTTTGTGGGCGGAGACTTCGCAACCAACGAGGGCACAGTCACTGCCGCGATCGGTAGCGGTCGAAAGGCGGCGCTGCACATCCATCGAACGCTTACAGGCGAGGACTTGTTTCCCCCGCCCGCTGAACCCGTAGCAGCGTCGGATCAGATCACAACGCACGTTTTCTCGCACGAGCCGCGTCGCGAAGGTGGGATGATTAACGCTCACGACCGGCGGCGAAGCTTCACCGAGGTGCGCGTCGGATATCGCGACAACCCGGCCGAACACGCAGCCGTTGAAGAAGCGCAGCGATGCTTCAGTTGCGGAGTTTGTAACACATGCGATCGCTGTCTGGAGTACTGCCCGGAGGGCATCCTTCTTCGCGACGGCGACGCGTATCGCTTTGATTATGATTATTGCAAAGGTTGCGGCGTCTGTGCCACCGAGTGTCCCCGCGGTGTCATCTACATGTCGCAGCTCTAGCATCCAAAGGAGAAACGTTATGGCCAAGGAACTCGTAACGGGCAACTTCGCAGCGGGACGCGCTCTTGCGCTCGCAGGCGAAGCTAACCGAAATGCCCGCGGATGCTGCGCCGGAGCGTACCCCATCACGCCGCAGACCGAGATCATCGAATATCTCTGCGCGAATAAGTTCTCGAAGGGTCGCGTCATCGCAGTCGAGTCGGAACACAGCGCGATGGGTGTCTGCATCGGCGCTGCCCTGGGCGGCGGACGTTCTTTCACCGCAAGTTCCGCCAACGGACTCGCCTATATGGTCGAAAACGTCCTCGCCGCGGGGTATTATCGACTACCTATCGTAATGATCGCCGTTAATCGAACGCTCGGACCGCCTTGGAACATCTGGGTCGATCAAGGCGATAGCCTCATGCTTCGCGATGCGCCGTGGCTGCAATTCTACTGCGACTCCCATCAGGATCTTGTCGATACGATTCTGCTGTCGTTTCGCGTCGCGGAAGATGCGCAAATCATGCTCCCCGCGATGGTCGCGATGGACGGATTCGTCACGTCGCACACACAAATGGTCGTCGATCTTCCCGAGCAGGACCAGGTCGATGCGTATCTTCCGGAGTGCAACGTCCCCCACCGCCTTCGTCACGACCATCCAACAACCGTCGGCGGTCTGACCTGGCCAAGAGAAACCGAGCATCATCGGATCGAGATTCAGCAAGCAATGGAGCGCGTCCCCGAAGTTCTCGATGTGGCAATCGCGGAGTTTGAAGAAATCTTCGGTCGAAAACCCGCCGGCACACTCGTCGCCGATCAAACCAAAGACGCGGATACCGTTATCGTTGCGTGCAACACGATGGCACGCACGCTCAAGAATGTCATCACCGAAAGGCGATCCAAGGGTGAACGAATCGGGATGATCCGTGCGAAAATGTTCAGGCCATTTCCGCGCGGCGACTTTGCCGCCGCAATTGGCAGCGCGAAACGGGTCGGTGTCCTCGATCGCAATCACTCACCCGGGTCGGGCGGGATCTTCTGGCAGGAAATCGCCACAACACTTCGCGGACGCTCCGACATTTTGCTTAAGGATTACCTCGTCGGACTGGGTGGCGGCGACGTGACACCCACTGTCATCAACGAGATCATCGACGACCTCGTTGCGCGTAAAGAAGCGAGCGACCCCGTGTGGAAGGAGGTGGCAGCGTGACAATCATCGCCGAAACCAAGCCCAAGCAATACTGCGACTATCTCCTTCGCCCCGGGAACACGAACTGCGCCGGATGCGGAATGTCGATCGGTCTGCAGTGGCTCGACGAAGCGCTCGCGGGCGAAAAACCAATGCTGGTCATCCCCGCCTGTTGCGGCATCGTCACCGCCGGCGCTTTTCCAACCAGCGGATACGGCGTACCGACTGCGGCTGCGACGTTTGCGAGTTCTCCGGCGCTGGCGTCCGGTCTTTCTGCGATCGCCACGATGAATGAGGAAACCAATCCGATCATTTGCTGGGCGGGCGATGGCGGCACTTACGACATTGGCATCGCCACACTATCCGCCGCCGCCGAGCGCAACGAAGACATCATTTACATCTGCTACGACAACGAAATCTACGGCAATACCGGTGGCCAACGAAGTAGCGCAACACCCGAAGGTGCAGTGACCAGCACGACAAGAACCGGCAAGGGCGAAGGCAAGAAAGACATCATGGCGATCATGGCGGCGCATCGCATTCCCTACGCCGCGACGCTTTCAGTAGCCCATCGGGAAGACTTCTTGCGAAAAGTGAAAGTCGCGCGAGCGACCAAAGGCTTTCGGTTTTTGTTGATCCTGTCGCCCTGCCCCACCGGGTGGAAGTCCGAGCCGGATGAAAGTACAGAGCTGATCGGAATGGCGGTTCGATCGGGCCTGTTCCCGATGTACGAAATCTTCGACGGCGTACGCTATCGCATCAACAAAAAGCCGGACGGAACCCCCGTCGATGAATACATCAAAAAGCAGCGTCGATACAAAGGCGTCGCGGCGGACCCGCAACCACTGACCGACTGCATCACCGCTCAATGGCACCGTCTGAACGGAATGGCTGCGGCGTTCCCCGCCACAAAGGAAGATGGCTGCCTGCCCGACGTGGGGTAAGTCGCGCCGCTCCTAACGCAGGTTGGATCAGAATCGGCAGCCTGATACGCCCCGCAGAAACTGCAATTGATACGCGCTATATTTGGCGGAAAAAAATGCTTCGATCAATGACCATTGCTCGTCCATGAGCTCGTGGCGTTTCATGATAACCAACCTCCTTGTTGTTATTCAGGGATCTCGGCGCAAAGGGTCGTCTTCAGACAGGGCCTAACCACTTCTTCAGTGGCATGTTCCACTGTGCCGCCAGCACCTCGTCGTGCTTGTCCGGGTTTCTCTTCCACCATTCGGGATCAACGTCGCTCCCTCTCGGATGCAGCCCCTCGTAGCAATGCGGGTCGAGGAGGTACATGTCATCAGCACGCAACTCGATCAGGATAGGTTGCCACTACTCTATGCAGTTCGCTCGTCGCCATGCGTCATGCTGTTCCTCGGTAGGCGGGCCCTCATCAACGAAGCCGCCGAACAAGTCGTCGAGTTCCTCGCGTGCCTGCTCGATTGTCATGACCGGGATGTATGGCACAGGTGACCCACGGCGAACGAAGTCGGCCAGCATGCTCTTCTCCTACTCCGGGAAGACCGCGTCAGCCAAGCGATCTATCCGTCGGCGAGCTTCATCCACATCGTCCGCGCCGTCGAGGGCAATCATCCGACGACAGAGCGACCTCCTCGTTTTTTGTGCGAAAGTAGACCTTGGGGTATGATGTCTTGCCGTTCCGCTCGATGCGGATTGCGACGAACTTGCGATTGGTTTTGCTCTCGGTTTGGAGGCTTACTGTTGATCGTCCCATGTTGTCATCCTCGGCGGAGAACGCTGCCCGTGAGGTATCGGCTTGGGGATCGACCGGGAAAAGTATTCTCCCTTATATTCTCCCTTTTGCCGAAACCGCTGTTACCGAGGGATTGCAAGAAATGACGGAAGTGCTTATTCTACAGTAGCTTAAAGATCATACGCCACCGTAGCTCAGTTGGCAGAGCAGCGGTTTTGTAAACCGCAGGTCGTCGGTTCGAGTCCGACTGGTGGCTGTCGTTTCCTTGCAACTCAGTGCGCCGCATTTCCCTATTTTTACAGCCTTTTTGGCATGTGACAGGGTGTGTCACACTACCACTCTTGTCGTGCAGTGTGTTGCACGCAATAGCACGTTTTTGCGACCCGTTTGGTGTCGTTTTTGGTGTAGTTTTGGAAGCCGCTATATCGTCCGTTCCCGTTGCTCTCACGGCAGCGAATCCAGTGCTCGACAGGTCAGGCAGCAGAGCCGCTGCACCCGCAAGAGAACCGCGCAGCGTTCTTGCGTAG
>JAJRUK010000329.1 GCA_024277835.1 Planctomycetota bacterium
GATTCAACGAGACAACCATTAACGTCCACAACCTCGCCCGCCGGCGTGTTCGGACAAAGGTCACTGCTATCGGGTACGCCGTCGCCATCCGTATCAGCAGGCGGAGGAGGTGGCGGCGGATTCGAAATGCCGCAACCGGAAATCGCCTGGCCCGCACAGACGCCACCGCTGCACACATCGCCTGATGTGCAGACATCGCCGTCGTCACATGATGCGGTGTTGTTGACGGTCGTACAAACTCCACCGTCGCAGGTGTTATCCGTGCAAGTCTTCCCGTCGCTACAGTCGCCATCGACGACGCAATCCGGCGGCGTGACGCACGAATCTGACTCTTCGTCGCACGTCTCGGAGTCACCGCACGGCGAGGAACCCGACACACATTCACCCGATGCACAAATCTCCGCGCCGTTGCAGAACGCACCATCGGAACAACCCGCGCCATTCTCAGCCTGACTTTCTACGCAAGTATTATCATCGCACGCGGAGAGGTTGCAGACGCGACTCGTCGGGCAGTCATCTACGGTTCGACAGCAGTCAAGAATCGCCGCGTTTGTGCAGACACCAGCGTCGCATGTATCCGTCGTGCATGGGTTCTGGTCTTCGCAATTCGCAACCGACAGGCAGGCGACGCAGCGGTCGAGCGTCTCATCGCAGAACGTCCCCTCGCCACACGGCGTCTCTCCCGGCACACAGCCACCCTCTCCGCAAACTTCCGACCCATTGCAAAACGCACCGTCATCGCAGAAAGAATCGACAGGGTCGTGAACACATTGGCTGGCGTCAGGGTCTTGGTCTGGATCGAGGTCGGGGTCGCAGGAATCAAAGGTGCAGTCGATCGCGTCGTCGCAATCCGTTTCGCTACCCGAAACACACCCCACTCCTACAACGCAAGTCTCGACGCCGTCGCACGCATCGCCATTGTCGCACAACGCATCCACCGGATTGAAAACGCAACTGTCAATCTCCTCGTCGCACCGATCGGTTGTGCAATCAAACGCATCGACGCAGACGATCGCATTCCCAGCCAAACATCCGAGCAAGACGTCGCAGATTTCGATACCATCGCAATAGACGCCATTCTCGCAGAGTGCATCGATGGCTGTATGTGTGCATGAACCGTCTTTTTCAACGCAAGCATCGACCGTGCAATCAAGCCCGTCGTCGCAATCCGCTCGTACTCCCGGAACGCATTGCCCTGCGTCGCACGTCTCGATACCGTTGCAATCCGCCCCGTCGTCGCAGTCCCCCGCCGTCTTGCACGCCGCCTGGTACTCATACGCACCCATATCGACCACAGCATCGAACACCCCAGCCACCCCGGTGTCATCGGTAACCGGATCATCAATAAATCGCGGCGAACCATCGAGATCAACCGATACCGACGCGACCAAACTGTTGTTATTCCCCGCATCGATACACGGCGAACCGGCGAGCAATCGGAAATCGTCATCGCCGGTCCCGGCGGATTGATCAGCCCCGCTCGCGTCCGCGAAGAGCGGGTCTTCCGCTATGTTTCCAGCGCCGTTCCATCCGCCTTCAATGCAAGAATACGAAGCAACGGCTGAACCAAAGAGTTGCGCTGATCGACCCCGTCCGCGCCGATCGAAGTTCCCCCAGATCACGCTGCCAACGACCGTCGGACTCCCCCAGATGCCGCCACCGTCCGAATCGGCAAAGTTGTGAGCCACGGTGCAGTTGACGACGGTAAGCAACGTACTGGGAGTCACGTACATCGCCCCGCCGCTTCCACCATTGCCGACCCCGGCAGAATTCCCAACGAACAGACAGTTTACAAGTGTGGGTCGCGCGAAAGACAACGTCGATCCCGTCGCATAAAGCGCACCTCCGAAGTTATTTTCGCCCTGCGTGACCGTGGTTCGATTCGAGATGAACGTGCAATGCGTGAAGGTTGGTTGCGCGCTATCGACATGAACCGCCCCACCGCGCGTACCGGCTTCGTTTTCGACAAACTTGCAGCGACGAAAGGTCGGTGACGCATCGACGATCAGCGCACCTCCGCCAACGTCTTGCTTGTTGACCGTGACGCCATCCGCCCTGCCACCTGTGATCGTAAACCCGTCGAGACTCGCGGAGTCGTCAACGTCGATTGCGGTTACAACATGATACGTCCGCTCACCGCTCGAAAGCCGCCCTTCGAGCACCGTTTCATTCGCAGAAAAGTCTCGCGTCGAAAGGTCGAAAGACGCAGGGTCTTCATCGCCGGCGAATCCCCCAACAATCGCCACCCCATCGCGTAGCGCAAACGATGACGACCGAAACGTACCGGGTGTATAACTCCCCGCCGCAACCCAGATTGTATCTCCAGACGCCGCGGCTGAGATCGCAGCCTGCAAGTCCGTATAAGCGTCAACCCAACCGCTCCCGTCCTGCAAACCATCCGCAGAAGCGCTAACGAAAATCGTTCGCCCACCACCCGCAAGGGCAGGAGCGATCGCAACGGCAAGAAACAACACGGCGTAGCAAAGTCGAGAAAACAAAGCGGTTCGATCCTCCTTGACCAATCAAGCGCGTTCGTGCGCTGCCGGTATAGGATCGACTCAGGCGACCTGCTTGCTCCAGACTCGCTTTTATTTCGCAGAATACTCCACGAAATACTGCTCAGGAAGGAAGAGATGCGAGCGAACCGGCACGAGACCCGCGGCAGCCATCTCGGCATCAACCACTGCGCGAGGAATCTGCATCCACTCCGGAGGCCCGAACCCGCGTTCCTCTTTGGGTTTAGGGATAAAATCAATATTCACCAGCCGCCCGCCCGGAGCGAGGGCTGCACGTAATTTTGCAATATAAGCGGGTCGATTCGGAAAGTGATGATACGTATTGACGATCACAATGGTGTCCACTTCGCCCACCGGAAGACCGGGATCGTCCATGGCGCAGTTGACCAGCTCCACGTTGGAAACCCCGGCTTCGGTCGCATGTTGACGAGTCCGCTCAAGCATTTTCGGTTCAACATCCACCGCCCAGACCTTCCCGGCGGAACCAACCGCGGACGCTATCGGAACAGCAAAATACCCCGGCCCGCACCCCACATCAGCCACCCGTTCACCGGGTTTCAACCGTAGCGCGGCGATTACCTTATCGCGCTTCTGCCAACCTTCGCGATCCGGTCGTTCCAACATCGCGGCGTATTCGCCGATGTCACCATGATGCCGATGCCCGCCGCCGTGACCATGTCCGGCGCGTTCACGACTCGCACAACCGCCGACAGAAATCGCAGCCACCGACACAGCGCCAATCGCCAACACCAATCGACCCATTCGTCTCATTCGTCTCATCGCTTCTGCCTCCTACGCTGTTTCTTCGATTCGTGTTGAGGCTGCAGAGTGCATGAGCACAAACCGGCGATAGTATGCGATCCCCAAGCACGTCAGCGGAATCGCCAACAGCAATCCGAGAAAACCAAGCAGCTTGCCCCAGATAAACACGCCGAGCAAAATCGCCACGGGTCGCAACCCTGTGACCTTGCCCATAATGCGCGGAACAAGCAGCGCATCCTGTATGACCTGCACAACCGCAAAAACGCCGAGTGTCATCGCAACAGACCCAACGAAGCTCGCGTCTCCTTCCAAGGCTCGCAACCCCGCAAGGATCATCGCCGGCAAAATCGCCACGAGCTGCAAATACGGAACCATGTTGAGCAGCCCAATGA
>JAJRUK010000330.1 GCA_024277835.1 Planctomycetota bacterium
CATCGCGCGAAAACTGTTCGGCGCGTCCGGTGTCACGAAACTCGTTCAGTACGCCTTTCTTGGCGCACCGAACCCTTACGCATGGTGTGAACCAGCAATCAAGGCGGCGGTGTTGCGGCGGCGAATTCTGGCGGAGCTTATGGAATTTTGGTTCGGTACGAAGCTTCGCGTATCGCGCGCGTACGGGTACGCCTGGAATGAGGAGCACCGCGCGTTTGAGATGAACTGCGAGCTGATCGATGGTCGTCATGTCGCGCTACATCACTGTTATACACCACCTGAGAACTCCGAATTGCAGGATGCGACGCGTAAGATCATGAAGCCGCTGCAAGAATTCTTGATCGAGGCGGGGTTCGATGGGCTTGTCTGGCAGGCGGGTCGCGGGAACCCTGTGGCGCTGAATAACTTCATGTGCGAAGGCGTTTGCGAATCCGGCGGGTATCGTTGGGCGTGGATTGATCTCGAATCGGGGGTTCCTGCGCTGATCCCCATGAATCCGCTGGAACTACTGAAGTTCTATCTTCCGAAGTCGTTTCAGCATCGGGGGCCTTTGTTCGACGACGTGGATGTTGACAAGCTTCGTGCGTATTTCTTGCACCGGGAGGATGAACTGGAAGGCGTTCTTGGCGCGGATCGCTTTGAGCAACTCGATGAGGACATCGAGTCGCTCGCGCGGGCGCAATGGGAATGGAAATCACTGCCACGACACCGTTGCAGCATCGGGTACCACAAGGCGAAGGGAACGATTAGCGCCGAGGAGGCAACGTATTACGGAGAGCACCCGCTGCGCTGGTATGCGAGGGAATCGATGCGGGCAGTTCGGTCGATACCGCGGGTCGTCGCCGCTTGCACGCGTCGAGTCGTTGCGTTGGCCACGAAGATCGACGTTGGGCAGGCGCTAAGGGCGTTCTGGGATGGGTTGCGATCGCAAGCGTACCGAGAGCGCATGGCCCGAGAGTATGTCGGAAGGCGGATTGACCGTTGGACGAAACGGGCACAGCTAAGTGATGCTGAGGCAGCGGCGCTCTCCAGTCGCCTTCAGGACGAGGAATCGAGTTCGTATCTGACGGACTTCGGGGTCCACCTTGCGGTGAAACCCGTCGTGAAGTTGATGCAGTTCTGGTTAATGCCAGCGCTTTGGATGGCGGGCGCGATTGACGATGTGTTCCTCGCGGCGTTCATGCTTGCGGGCGGGTGCGCGGTTCGGACGATCTATACGCTTGGTCGTATCGTTCAAAATAGCTTTACGGGGCGGGAGAGGCCTTGGGTTGCTCTTGGGATTGGTGTTCTGCCGGTTGTGGGGAACGTGGCGTTTCCGTTGCAAGTGATCTTCTCGGGTGCCCATGACCACCGGGCTGTGGCGCGGTTTATCCTGTTCGACACGTTCGCGCGTTTTGGGAAGTGGTTTCCGATCTGGGGCGGTGCGGACACGCTGACGGAGCACTTTATGAATCGCCTTCCAAGGCTTGTGTTAGGACGTGATGTTTGCGATCGCTGCGAGTTGATCGACAACGTTCAAGACGAACCGCGCTCGGATTCCTGCGCAAAAGCTGCGCCTGAACCGGCGTAGGAATAAGCGCGCGGACAGGAATCACCGATAACGAGTGCGGTTGCGCGACGAGACGTTGGCTCCATTGTGCGCGGCATCCCTTATCAGACACAGGCGGGAAAGCGCTCGCCGTGTCCACCGGATTTTGCAATATTGTAAGCTTTGACCGGGCTTCGATTGGTTTTTTTGGAGGATTGTCTCCAACCGTCAAACGATGCCCGGGAGTTTTCATTCATGCCTCTGAATTTGAAATCCAAGCCTCAAATTGCATTCGCGTGCGCGCTATATCTGGCGATCGTTGGGTTCTACACCGCGGCGGTCATGTGGTATCCGATGGCGTACATCTGGGCGACGTATGAAGACCTCGTAGGCGAGTGGGTGCAGTTCTGGTCGATCGCTGTTGCGTTCGCCGTGTCGGCGCGACTGGTTTTTGTACGGTGGCGTTATCGGTGGTTTTTTCTCGCCTTGTCGCTTAGTTGCCTTTACGTGGCGATGGAAGAAATCTCGTGGGGTCAGCGACTGGTTGGGTTTTCCTCGCCTGAGTTCTTCCGTGCGAACAACCTTCAGGGCGAGTTCAATGTACACAATTTCTTTACCGGACCGTACGGGACGACGCTGAAGGCGGCGCTCAGTTACGCGCTGGCGGGCGGGCTAGCGCTCTTCGGGTTGGTTTATCCTTTGCTGTTGCGTCTGCGTTTTCGAATCGCGGCCTGGCTGGATGCGCGCGGGGTGGCTGCCCCTCCTCTGTACCTTTGGCCCTTCTTTGCAACGGCGGCGTACCTGGAATGTAGTCCGTTCAGACTCAACGAAGCTGAGGTTGCAGAGATCCTTGTCGGTCTTGGTTTGGCGATGATGGCCATTCACTATCAGTTCGCCAGCCGCAGCTTCCGTGACAAACGTGCGACCGAAAACAACGGCGGGAGCGGACCCGTGAACGTTCGCGGTCGTCTCGTCGCTCGGCTATGTCAGCGATTCGGTACGGTGACCGCCCTGGTTCTAGCGCTGAGCGCCGGGACAACAACCGCCCTGTACGCTTCGCCACAAGGAAAGACAAGAATCGATCGGCGCATCAACAACGGTGTGGAAAAGTTCGCGGGGCGTTACGCTCGATACAAAAATTGGGACGTCTCGATCGAACTCTACGAACGCGTTCTTTATAAAGCACCGAACCGGGTCTCCATCATGCGTAAGCTCGCCGAATGTGCTCGAAACGCCGGTGATCAGGCGAGATACGAGACGTACAGCCAGCGCGCACTCGCCGTAGACCTGAAGAAGCTGAAGGACAACCCGCGCCGCGCCTCTGTTAATCGTTCGATCGCGCGTACGTATCGGTCGATCGGCGACGAGGTAAAGGTGCAGGAACATTTGTCGCAAGCCCTTCGCACGGCGCGTCGCCAGGTGAAGAAGTATCCCGACCGCGCC
>JAJRUK010000331.1 GCA_024277835.1 Planctomycetota bacterium
AGCAAAACATTTTCGGGTTTCTGGCGGCGCTTGCACAAAAATGAGCAATGCGCCGCTGCTCATCCATTTCCCCCGGCACGAGAACGCGCACGTTTGGTTCGAGATAATTGAACAGGCAGACTGCGACGCCCGCTTCAAACTGACCGCCGTGCCGTGAGGTCGCTTCTGGAATAGCAACGACGAAATCGTCGTCTGCAAGTCCCAGCTCTTGTCGAAGACCGCTCCGCCTGGTCTTATTGATCTGCGAAAAATCGACACCCGGTCGAACGACGGTGGAAAGTTCGAGGGCCACGCCGTTTTCGGTAAGCAAGCGGCGCAGGCGTTCGCTGTTACAGACAACTCCGAACCCGATGGTGCGTCCAATCGAGCGGATGATCTTCGCGTCGCGCGTCGCCCGGGCGGGGTCAAACAATTCGACGACGATCGGTCGATCTGTCGCTGCTGCCGCGACGCCCGCCGCTCGCATCCCCCACGCGTGGACAACATCCGCCCCGATCTTATCAAGGCATTGTTTCAAAAATGGCGCAGAGACAAAATCAAACGGCGCGACGTGCGGGATCGGGTGAACGGGCAGAGGTAACGGTGCGAGCACGTTTCGATCATCGTCGCCCAAAATCGCGACGTCCTGTTGATACGCATCACGATCGAGACGATCCAGCAGTTGCGAAACGCCAACGCGCTGCTCCCAACCCGCCGTCTTGTCGAAAAGATGACAAACGCGCGTCATTCGTCTTCTTCGCGGTGTTCGTAGAAAAGCCGCGAGATCGTAAAGCCAAGCTTCTCGGCGAGTTCTCTTGTGATTGCGTCCCTGTTGGAAAGCATCTGAATTTCGGACGCCGCCAGCGATGCTGACACCAAGTGTCCCTCCGGACTGCGAGGCCACAATCGCACCCGACTCCGCGACTTCGTCTCCTGAGCGTTAAGAACCTTCACCGTTACGACCCAAATTGCGGCGTCATTGGCGTCGGTAAATTCTTTCGTCGCCAGAAAATCGTGAATCTCGATCCAGAGAACCTCGTCCGCCCCCAGCCGCTCGCCGATTTCACGACAACCGCGTTTGCGAAAATCCGGCATCGTCAATCGCAGAGCATCGATCGACTCTTGGGGGATGATTTTGGTCGTCGCTTCCTTACGAATAAGCTCCTGACTCACTTCGTCAAATAGGTATCCGCGCGCAGCAGGCCAATCAACCTGATCGTGCGTATCGTCCACAAACACCAGAAGCTTCCCGTCCGTGAATGTGTGCTCCGCCGGAATCAGCGGACCCTTCCCCAAGCCCATCATGTACGCCAGCTTGCCACCGGAATAAGTACATCCCGACGCGGCGAGCGCGATCAGCACGAGGCATCCAGCGATGGCTTTACAGCTCGCGATCGGCTTATAGCTCGACGGTATGCTCATAGAATTTCCTGGCGACCTCCTCCGCGAATTTGTGGTACGTCGTTTGTCGAACCATCGGAGCGTTGGTACGCGTCATGAGAATCGGAGGCCCCTCCGGGAAAAGGCACGTGACCGGCAATAATTCATAACGCTTCAACTGATCCGGGTCAGCGTCGATATCATGCACACTGATCGCCGCCTCAACGGTCCCGCGAAGGAACTGTGGCTGACCCGGGTCGCGCATCTGAAAACGAAGCACCTCGATGAAGATCACATAGTCCGCGTCGAATTTCTTACCGACCGCGTAAGGGTCTTCCAGGGCGTCGGGGTTTCTCTGGATAAAGTCAGCCACATCTCGCGAATCGACAACATCGGTGTCGAGCTTCCGCTGCGTCATTTCGGCGGAGAGCTTGTCGCTTACGTAGGTCGCCAACTCCAGACGCGTGTGCGGATAATCGAACTGAGTGGCTGGCTCGGTCCAGACCAGGATCGCCACGCGCTTCCCCGCGAGTTTGTCGAATTCCGGGTGAATCTTTTTGCGATGATCGCCCACGAAGATCAGCGGCGTTAGCAGGTTGCACGACGCAAGCGACGTCAACAGCAAGGCCGCGGTCACTAGCTCAGTTCTTCTCCGCATCAACTTTATCTCCCATGTCGCCGGTCAGGTTACCCGCCCGGCGGGTCAAACCCCGACTGTCATTTTATAACCCCATCCGAACAGCAGCAGCGCCACGAGCAAAATCGCAACACGCCCCGGCGGGATTCTATACCAGTTTAGCTCGATCATCCGCCCCGTCAGCAAAACCGCAATCGACGCCATCCCAAGAAGCAGCGTCGAGAACGCGAGCAGCATCCCCGCGGGTTGCGTGTGAAACGACGTTATCAGGTTTCCACGGACGAAATGCGCGAACGACGTCGTCATCCCGCATGTCGGGCAGGGGATCCCAAAAAGCATCGGAAACGAGCACGGGGAGAGGCCCAGTTGCGTATGGGCACCCAGTCCCGCCGCTGGCGGGGTCAGCCGGGCAGCCGTCCCGAGTAGTGCCACACTTCCGAGCAACACGCCCGAGGCGATCATCCGATTCCGTCTGGCGTTTCCGCGCCGTCCCCAGCAAACAAGTGGCCCAAGAGGGTGTTCGGCTGGCGGGGGAGCATTGGTGCTCGCGTTGGGTTCGCCCGCCGCGTTTTCCGCAGACGACGATGTTGCATCGGAAGAATTCACAGACGCTGACGGTACGACGATACATGCTATTGGTCAAGAAGGTAACAAGGTAGAATGTCCAGGTGGTGCTGGCACACGAGTTGCCCGAATCTGCAGTGGTTGGCGTTCTCGGCGGATCGCTCGTATAATCCGCCCCGACAGATAGTTGAAGAGCACTTTTCCGGATGTTGGGTCGGGGTGAGTCGTGGCGCGGCTCCGAGTCCGGTTTGAACAATCGATAGCGAACAAGCTCGAATCCAAGAGAGCACGAGGGCGCGGCGTGGCCAGTCAATCGAACGAAGCGATCGCATTCACCGACAAATACTACTTCCTGATTCGCAGGCTTCACTCGCTTAGCGGGATCGTACCCGTGGGGGCGTTTCTTTGCGTTCACTTGCTGGCCAACGCTTCGATTCTCGTTGCGAAAGACGGGTCTGAGTTTCAAAACGCGGTCGATCGCATTCATGGGCTGGGGCCTCTGCTTCTGCCCGTTG
>JAJRUK010000332.1 GCA_024277835.1 Planctomycetota bacterium
CCAACGCTCGTTGCCGACTGGCCCACCGTGTCCAGCGTCACGGCAATCGCGGTCGATCCGGACTCCGCACGGGTTTACTGGATCAGCGCAATTAGCGGCGATGACGCCATACTCAGTGCGGACCTCGACGGGCAAAACGTAACAACCGTCGTTGCCTGGCCAACTGTTGTGAATCCCGTCGGACTCACGCTCGACCCGGCAAGTGGGCAACTCTTTTGGGTGGAGGCGACTTCCGGCGACGACCGGGTTCGACGTGCTAACCTTGACGGAACCAACGTCACAACCATCGTCAGTTGGCCAACGGTTGCCGATCCCATTGCGATCACGTTCGATCCCGGATCAAACAGACTCTACTGGGCGGAGGGGGGGTTCGGTTTCGAGCGAATCGTCCGCGCAGAAACAACAGGTGCGACCATCGAACCTATCGTTTCGTGGCCAGAATTGTCCGACCCGGTAGCGATCAGCGTCGATGCGAACACAGGACGCGTCTATTGGCTCGAAGCATCATTTGGCGATGACGCGCTAAGGAGCGTTTCCATCATTGGCGGAACCGTCCAGACCCTACTAGCGTGGCCAGTCATTGATGCCCCGACGTCGCTCGTTGTCGATGGTGACGCCGGTTTGGTTTACTGGACAGAATCGACCGTCGCAGATGCCCGAATCGCAAGCGTAACGACGGCTGGAGGCGCGGTCACAACGATCCTCGCTACACCGATCGTCGTAGACCCTGTCGCGATTGCCTTGGAGATTCTAGACATATGCGTGAGCGCCTTAGACTGTGATGATCTCGATCTTTGCACAACCGACACCTGCGATCTTGCCACGGGGCAGTGCTCGAACGCCCCGATTGTGTGCCTGCCAGGGTCGACCTGCGTCAACGGCCAGTGTGTCACTGGCTGTTCAACGGACCTTGAATGCAACGACAACATCACATGCACTTCGGACGTGTGCAGCGGGGGAACCTGCGAGAATACGCCCGACGATTCCCTCTGCGACACGGGGTTATTCTGCAACCAGCAAGTCTGCGATCCGACCGCAGGCTGTGTCACTGCCAGCGCCTGTCTGCCCCAACCGGGCAACCCGTGCGCTGACCCGGCAGCGTGCGACGACGTGACCGACACATGCGGCGGATGCATCGCGCCGACAGTCGCCCCGGCCGGTCCGCGTTATCTTTCAGTGACCCCATCTGATCAGGGGACTACGCCGGTCGCAATACTCATAACCGGCGAGTGCGGCGATTCGGAAAACGTCTGCGTAAGTCAGTTCGTACAAAGCAACTGCCTCGGAGGGCAAAACGATGGGCTGTCTTGCGCTTCGGATGCCGATTGTCCAAGAACTTGCGCCACCGGATCAAGAATCGGGGACATTTGCTTTTCAATTAGTGATTGTTTGGGCGGGGCATGCGAAGGATCCTGTCACGCCGGACCTCTGGGCGATACCCCCGTTTATCTCACCGCCGCGCAGTGGGGGGCGGTCTCTGTCACTGGAAACGCAGTCAGACCGGACACTTCCTACCTCGTACATACCGTATGCAACTTCGGCGGAACGCTCCTCCAATCGGCCGGTACCTTGGGGGCGACGCGCACGTGGGCCGACACGAATGGGGACGGAGCCGTCAACGTACTCGACATCACTACAACCGTTGACGCTGTTAAGCTACTGTTCTCGGCGTTCGTGACTCGCGAAGGGACGAACATCTGGCCGTGCGACCCAGGTGTACGGATCGACGTAACTGACATCACCTCAACGGTGGATGCGGTGAAGGGAATTCCGCTTCCTTGTGCCGCCGTTTGCCCGTAAGCCGGTGTCCAGTTCGGTACGAAGAGAAAAACGCGTGGTGACTCGCTACGGTGCGGCGTGATGCTGCGGGGTGGGGGCATCAATCACACGAACGGTCCGCATGTAGATCGTCTTTGTCGGTCGCCCCTCGTCGTCAACGGGGATGGCCATCAGTCGATCAAGCGTCGCGAGCGATTCATCACCCACAAGCTCACCGAAGATCGTGTACTCGTCATCCCAATCCTTCACGCGTGTGTCCGTAATGAAGAACTGGCAACTCGCTGAATTCGGGTCGTCGTCCAGAAGGGCCATTGAAACGCTACCCTTCTCGTGTTTGTGATGATTCACTTCGCTCGCGATTCGGTGACCGTCAAGGCGAATCCCGCTTCCGTCGCCGCGAGGGCAACCGCCCTGAATCATGTAGCCCGGTACGCTGCGGTGAAAGTTCTTCCCCGTGTAGAACCCCGACGCCGCCAAGTCAAGAAAGTTCGCAACATGCGCCGGCGCTTCGTCATAGAACAGGTCGATGACCATCTTTCCCTGATCCACCGTAATGACGACTTGCTTTCGGGACGCAATGTCGATAATCACCTCGTCGCTAACGATCGCGCCTTCATAAGGTGCCCACTTCACGCGGAATTTCCCGGTACCACGAAGCGACGGAAAGTACTCGCGAAGATCGACGGTCATACCAACAACACTGTGCGCGCCGAGGATTAGGATCGCCGCCTCCTTTGGCTTGCGATAACCAACGGGGCGGTCCCACGCGCGATCGGTGTTGGTCGTAACCGTCACACCCGAGATCTTAGCCCCCCCGCTGAAAATATGATCCAGAGGAAGACCGGCCTCAGGCGAAGGAATCTCAGGAGCGGTGTTCGGTACAGACAGCGTCACCGCTTCGTCGCTCGTATTCTCAAGCAGAAATTGAACCATGACGGGTTGGTGCGGCGGGACGTGTCGCGAAAGCGGGCGAACCACCGCACGCACGCTCTTCAGAGAGGCATGATCGTCCCCCATCGCCGGGCAAGCACCCAAGACCGCCATCAATGACAAAAAAACAGCTTTCCGCATCATGTCTCTACAACCACGCCTATCTGAAACATCGGACCATCCGCTTGCGTCGCATGATAGTGTCACAAGAAACAGGCTCTGTCCAGCGCACGCACTCGATCTGCCGGGCACCAAGAGGTCCGCCCAAACCAACATACCCACAAAGTCGTCATAAGTTGCAAACGCGGCTTGCCACGCGCCAACCGCTTCCGTTATGCTTCCGTCCATGGCTTTTGGAAGAAAAAAAAGACTCACAGACTACGCGACGTGTGCTGGCTGAGCGGGCAAGCTCCCGATGGGAGCAACCGCGCAAGTTCTGCGCCAACTGCCCAAACCGACCGACCCGAACTTGCTCGTTGGCACCGATCACTTTGACGACGCCGGTGTCTACAAGCTCGACGAGACCACCGCGCTCGTACTAACTCTTGACTTCTTTCCGCCGCTCGTGGATGACCCGTACCAGTTTGGCCGCATCGCCGCCGCCAACAGTCTCTCCGACGTTTACGCCATGGGCGGACGACCCATCTCCGCCCTCAACATCGTCGGCTTCCCTGACGATGAATTGCCGCTGGAGATCCTCGGTGAGATACTCCGAGGTGGGGCAGAGCGGGTCACCGCAGCCAAAGCAGTGACAGCAGGGGGGCACAGTGTTCGCGATGCGGAGATCAAGTACGGACTTTCGGTCACCGGCGTCGTCCATCCTGATCAAATCTGGACAAACGACGGCGCGAAAGTTGGCGACGTACTCGTTTTGACCAAGCCGATCGGTAGTGGAATCCTAACGTCCGCCGCCAAGCTCGGAAAAATCCCGATCGACGACCTGCAACAAGCTGTGGATGTGATGACCGACCTGAACGCCGCCGCGTGCGAGGCTGCTCAGAAGATCGGCGTCCGGGGCGTCACCGATATCACCGGTTTCGGTCTGGTTGGTCACGCCAGCGAAATGGCGAATGGGAGCAATCTTTCGATCGAGATCGAGGCGACCGCCGTCCCACTCCTGGAGCAAACCGCCGCCCTCGCTAAAAAGAAAATGCTGACCCGCGCCTATATTTCAAATCTTGAAGCGCTTGGCGACCGCTTTGAAGCACGCGGGGTCGATCAACTGCTCGTGAATATCTTGGCCGACGCCCAGACCTCCGGCGGACTACTCATCGCCGTCGCCGAGGATAAAGTAGACGCCCTGGTCGCGGCGCTCAAGGAACGATCGACCCCTGCCGCTGCGATCGTAGGCCGCTGCGTCCAACGCACGGAGCAATCCGTAACCCTAGCCTAAGGTCGTTTCGGGGAGTGCATAGTGCTCGGTGAACTTGCAGACAGGGACACACCCCCTGAGCTTCGTGGCTTTCGCCCGCGCGGAGCTTCAATTCCCAAGGATGCATCTCTGCTCCGACCGCAACTCACTTCGTCGCCTCTTCGATAAGTTTCAAACACCGCCCATCGAGATCAAGCTGCGAAACAAACCCGACACCCTTCGCCGTCATTTTCTTAACCGTTCGGCGAAGAATATTGATCGTCTTGTCGTCTCCCCATTCGTCCAGATAATCGGCGAGCTTCGTTTCCAGGAAGACAAGACAATCCGCATCCTCAAGCGCATGCGCTGCCGCATCACCGGGAAGATTCTTCCGCAGAATCAGCGCCGAAACAGTCGGGATCATTTCTTCGTTATACCCCACATCGCGCAGAATCGCTGCCGTCTCCTCTGCATGAAACGTCGCCAGCGCGTCTCGCCATTCGTGATACCCGAGGTTGTCTTTCGAGTATGTATCGCGAGGAATCTGCCAGCGCCGAATCGTATGCCCCCGCGCAGCAAGTAGCAGCGCTTCCGACGGGTCGTCCATCAACTTCCCGATCCACGCAGACACCCGCTGAGAAAACAGAAGCTCTTTCGGTTGAGGTTGACCGTCGACGAGTTCGGTTCGGGGGTCTTCGCCGTTGGCTTGATCGATAAGTGTGATCGCTTGGTCGAAGCGTGCGTCTACCATGGCAACTCCTCTTAACAGTCCCGAAAGAAAGAGCGTGGTTCCGTCAAACCGGTCCGCGCGGAGTATAACGAGCGAACTGATGACGCCAAGGGAGACGTAGATCAAAGGCCGATCGACGGTGGCGACGTTTCCAGCCAAGCTCCACCCATGCGATCCGGGTCCAAGCGTTTTCACCCAAGTGTGAAGAACGGAGTGACACCCGCAATCGGCGCACAAAAAACGGGCGGTCGAAACCGCCCGTCAATCGATGTAGATTCATCGGCGAGAATGCATGGCGAAAACCAGCGCTGCACACTCGCCTTTCGCAGCAACTACGTTGTCTTTTTCTTCTTGCTGCAACAGGGTTTCGCCTTGCCCTTGGCGCTTGCCTTTGCAGCACCGTCCTTGCAACAAGGCTTTGCGCAACCCTTCGCACAAGGCTTCTTGCCACCGCAACCCTTCGTCGAAGCACAGCCAACCGGTGCCATCGCAACGGCAAGCATCGCAAAGCTACCAAGCGCAACACGGGCGAGCTTTCGAACCATCAATTTGCTCATCAAACAATCTCCTTCAGCGAAGTATCAAGTTTATCGTCTTGAACCCCCGGCCACCAAGGCCAAGCGTCAACGCGACAAGATAGACAATTTAGATATCTAATTCAACCCGAAGCGATCGCATCGCCTCATTCTCGGTCAAGAGAAAAGTGTGCAGAACCGCCCCTGCATACCAATCAGCCTTGTTTCAGCTGGTTAATGGAGTCATTTTCGGCCTGCCTCAACGACACTTACCATTTGCATGTTGCGCGGATGCGACAAAACCGCATTGATATTGGGCCCACGGCCACTGCCACTTGCAGCCAACCCCACGATCGCCAACATACGCCCTCAGATGGCCAGCAAAAACCAACAACAAGGCAGCGACCCAAAGCCCTTCGCGCGTCGCATCCTTGCAAGCCCGCTCGATAGTTTGCTCTTCCTTCTCCCCCTCATCGTTTTCTACGAGGTCTCCATCGCCTTTCAGCCAACCGTCGTTGTCGCCTACGATCTCCTGCGACAGTGCTTACAAACGTTCGGAAAACTCGGCGTCTGGGCACCCGGGGCTGCGATCGTCATTATCCTGTTAGCCACCCACATCGCATCGGGCAGGCCTTGGACCATCCGGTGGCGACGTGTGCTACTCATGTACCCCGAAGCGATCCTCGCGACGATTCCCCTGCTCGCCCTGAGTTGGGCAGCGAGCCTATCCGCACCACCACCGCCCTCCGGGCAACTCATCAGTCAATTGGCCATCGGTATCGGGGCGGGCATTTACGAAGAGCTGGTCTTTCGACTGATACTCATTTCCTTGATCGTCGTCGTAGCTGGCGACCTTCTGAAGCTCCGCGCATCAACCGTCGCCATCACCGCCATCCTGTTTTCATCCTTTCTCTTCTCAGCCCATCACCATCCGCCCATCGGTACCGAGCCGTTCGCGTTAGTGCCATTCGCTTTCCGCGCACTCGCGGGCGTTTACCTCGCGACGGTCTTCTGGTTTCGAGGCTACGGATCAGCAGCAGGAACCCACGCTGCGTACAACACCTTGATCCTTCTCTATGGAACGTTCTACGCACCCGCCTGAGACGAGTAGCATGGATCCTTCTCGGGAATAACGAAGTCTCGCGCTCGCCGCAAAATCAGTCTTATTCAAACGCGGCTACGGAAGGCAGGAGAAAATTCCGACCCCAAACCGCCAGCGCAAAGCGTCCCCCGACCCTGCGACGACTCAATGGAGTCTCTTCTTGGCGCTATAGTATGCTTTCCGGTATTTTCTCGAACTTGGCTGAAGCTTGAACGCTCGCGACAATTCCACGAGCGCCGGGCCAGGCTGACCCGCAAGCGAATATGTTTTTCCAAGCGAGTACGCGGCTGAGGCGCGGTCGGGATACTTCTTCACCTGGCGACGCGCCGTGCGAAGGGCTTGCGACAAATGTTCC
>JAJRUK010000333.1 GCA_024277835.1 Planctomycetota bacterium
CCTGATCGGGGATACGACCTCCGATCCGAGACCACGAAACTACCTAAAGGGAGGCTCGCTTCATAGTTTCATGGTCCACGCTTGCGTGGCCATGCTCGCGTTAGAAGCATGATCGACGCCCCATGCCCACGCAAGCGTGGGCATGCCACACTGCGACTCTGCCAACTCGCAAGCTTGAGGACTCACTGATAAGATTATGCGAAAGCGTAACGCGATCGCCAAAAGTTGATCTGTGGAGTTGTGACGAGATTGTCCAAGAGTTGGTTAACCAGGGAGCTGTGGCCAGCGAATCCCGGTGGCGACATCAGTCCGTTCGCGAAGCGGCCGAAGAACCAACCCCTGGCCTTTTGGAATATCCTCAAACAAAAGCGGTTGTCGTACTCGGTCCTCTATTACGCAACGTTGTTCGGATTTATGCTGTCCCTGTTCGACGCCTTCCCCGGATTGCCTCGCTGGACGACGCTCGCCCTGATCCTCTTGGCAATGCTTTCGGAGATATCATGGGCGCTCGCAGCACGGCGCGCCCGCCTGCAACTCGTACGCAAGTTGCAAAGTGCCGACATGCATATCTGCGTGACTTGCGGCTACTCTCTTCGAGGGCTTCCGCCGCAACATAGTTGCCCGGAATGCGGGACGGAATATGACGTAACCGAACTGTGCCCGGCGTGGGAGTACTGGATTAAAAAACGCAGGCTACCCGAAGCATTCGTCAATTCTCAATCGAAAAAAGAACCGGAGTGACGCGACCCCGCCAACTCGCAAACCTGAGGACTCGCTGATAAGATCATGAGTCGGCGAAATGCACTCGCCGAAACATTGCACTCGGAGTTGTGACGAGATTGTCCAAGAGTTGGTTAACCAAGGAAGTGTGGTCCGCCGACCCGAACGCTACGATGCACCCGTTCGGAAAGCAGCCGAAGGACCAACCGCAGGTTTTCTGGGAGATTCTCCAGGGCAGGCGTTGGACATATTTCGTTCTCTACGCTTCAGCGTGCGCTGGCTATTTCTTATGCTCGTTTGAAGTGTTCCTCGGAATTCCAAGCTTCGCTGAATACGCGTTCATCCTGTCCGCCGTCGCGGTGGCCTTTGCATGGTCGCAGGTGGGACGAAGTGCCCGTCGGCGTTTTGTGCGCGGACTCCAAGAGACCGATATGCATACCTGCATGACTTGCGGCTACTCCCTTCGGGGGCTTCCTGTGGAACACAGTTGCCCCGAGTGCGGAACGGCCTACAACGCGACGGAGCTTTGTCCGGCGTGGGAGTATTGGATAGAAAAACGCAGACTACCCGCCGAGTTCGTCAAGTCCCAATCTGCGAGAGAACCGGAATGACGCGGCTGACATGCGAGCACCGCAGCGAGAATCGATCGACCCAACCGAGCCGCGACGGTAAGGAAGCGATGTCTGCCAAACGCACTGGCATCTCAGGAATCTGGATCGTTGCCGCCCCGGGTTCGCTCCCTCACGGTCGCGGCTCGGATAAGGTTAGCAGGATAGGACGTACTGAATTTCGGCTGGTTCCGAAAGGTTGGATAGTAAATTCAAATCAGGATCGCACATCGGTTCAAGCAACTCGCAAAACAAATCAACCCACTCCGACTTGATCGATGCGCGAGTCTCCGGCGAGAGCGCGTCCGTCATCTTCACCAAGAGCGGAGCGATGGGCCTTAGGCCGATGTCCCAGATGTGCGAGTGCGTCGCCGTGACGAACGGCGTCGCCTCGACAATCGACAAACCCGCTTTGGCGAACCGCTTCTCCGACGTCCCACGATCACACAGCGATGGCCAGCAATCTAGCCGACCCCGCCCGATGATATCTAGAAAACGCTTGCCAAGCGTGCTCTCATATTGCGATAACGTGTACCCGCGCATCGCGTCGAGTTTCACCTGCAAAACAACTCGCCCGCCCGGTCGCACGATTCGAGACAACTCCGGCAGAAAACCGTCGATGCACTCAACCCAATAGGCAGAATTGCAATACACCGTTTCAAACGAGTCATCCTCAAATGGGAGCGGTTGGTTGTTATCATGCTCGACGAGTTCGCCGTAGAAATTCAGCTTCCCCGCCTTCATCAGCATCGATCGCTTCATATCCGCGCCGACATCGACCCTGCAACTCGGTGCAGCGATCATCTTCGGCGCGTAACCATCACAAACGGCATCAAACATGTCCGCATGATGATCGCGTACCTTCTCGAGATCGGCCACACTCTGAAACACGTCAAAATCCGGCGAAAACTGACCGCCGCAATGCAGAAATGTGAAAATCCCGTCCCCGCAGCTCACGTCGATACTCGGCGAACCTAGCTCGAAGCGCGAAAGCGCCTGACTGCGAAGCGTCATCCAAAACGCGTTCTCCGGGCGAAGCCAATAGACATGAACGAACCGCCGAAGCATCTCCGCCCGCGACGTAGGGTCCGCTGTGCGGACCGACCCCGCCGATGGATTGGTTAGAGCGTCTCGCATTCGCTCGCCTCCGGTTTTATTGGGTACGGGTGGTCGAGGTTGTCGGGACAGACGGGGTTGTTTGTGCGACCGGGGGTGCCGGGTCGATGACCCGACCTACGGAAATTCGCTGTCACCGTAGGGTCCGCTGTGCGGACCAACGTTGGGGTTTTTGTGGTGGTCCGCACAGCGGACCCTACACTCTTGCGCATCCGCCGGCCTCCTCGTTTAATCGGGTGGCCACATGAATCGTATCGATCCGCGGAATACGCAACGGGTCACAACCCGGTTCCAGAAACTTCGATTGCGTCGTAAAAGCGTGAACGAATCCCGCCTCCGCGAGCTTCTCCGCCCCAGACTCAGGAATTCCGCCATAAGGAAACGAAAAAGGTCGCATATCTGGTCCGAGTCCGTCTCGCAGCGTAAGGGCACATCGCGCGATGTCTCTTCGCACCGCGGCCGGCGAAAGACGCGCGTATGAGTTGTGTGTATACCCGTGGCCACCGATTGTATGACCGGCGGACTGCATTTTCACGACGTCGTCCCAACCAAGATACCAGTGCCTCGCCCATCGCGACGGCGAGCCGACCTCGGCGTGAAAAACCTGCTCGAGCGCCTTATCGCGAAGCTCGATCGGAAGATCAATCGTCAGGAGATACTTCAAGTAAGCACGCACCGGCGACTCATAATGGTATAGCTTTGTAGCTTGAGAGTTGTTCGCGGCCTCCGGTTCAAAAAGCGCCAGCGTCTGAGCTTCCGCCCCGAGCGTGACCAGTTCGTCGCGCAGTTTGTAGAGAAGCGTTTCGGCATCCATGCGCGAAAGAAGAATGTGCGTCGCGTGAGCGCAAAGAAGTCGCTGCTGCGTCAGCACAGCCCCCGCGACAAAAAAGACGCCGCGTAGCTTGCGATCTTCAAGAATTGGAAAGACCGTCTCAGCATGATCCGTGAGACCGTCGTCGAACGTCAGCAGGAAAGACCGACGCGGAATACTCTCTCGCCCGTTCATCCATGCGTAGAGCATCGGCCAATCGATCGGTTCGTGCGTTCGGCCAAGCTCGTCAAGTTGAGAGGCGAACTCCCCCGCACTTGGCCCGACCACCCCGCGATAGCTCCCCACCGACTCTGGACGCGTCAGGGCGTCCACGTCGTGGACGTAGTGATACATCACGACCAAAACCTGCGGAGAATCCAGGTCCAATACCACGCCTTTTCCCGCTCCCTGTTCCGCCCCTTGTTGCCCATTCATACGCGTATTATCGGGTCGCACGGGGTCGGACTAGACCAATACTCCGCAACGATCTCGCGTCTCGTGGGCTTTGCTAGCGGGAAATATGCGCCGCCTCGCCCAGCATCTCCGACAGCGTCGGATGCGGATGAATCATGGTGGCGATGTCGTAACCAACCGCCCCCATTTCCACCGCGAGCACCGCCTCCGAGATCATCTCGCCCACGTGCGTCCCGGCGAGTCCTACCCCCAGAACGCGATCGGTCCCGTTCTCCAAAATGAGCTTCGAGACGCCGTCTGTTCGACCAATCGCAACAGCGCGACCGCTCGCGCTCCACGGCATCTTCTTAATCTTAAAATCAAGACCCTTGGTCTTCGCTTCCTCTTCGGTCAGACCAGCCCACGCGATTCCCGGATCGGTAAATACCACAGCCGGGATCGCCCGTGGTTCAAAAACGACGTCCTTACCCGCGAGTTGATCCGCAAGCACCATGCCCTCGTGCTGCGCTTTGTGCGCGAGCATCGGGTCGCCAATCACATCGCCGATCGCATAAATCTTGGCAGAACTCGTCTGGAAATTGTCGTTGACCTTGATAAATCCGCGATCATTAAGAGCAACGCCCGCCTTATCCAGCCCGACGTCCTCCGTATTCGGTCTGCGACCCACAGCCACCAATACCTTCGCAAACGTTGTTACTTTCGGCGCGTTTTTCCCATCGAACGAAACATCGATCCCGCCCTTGACCTCTTTCATCCCGGTCACACGCGTCTCAAGACAAATCTCCGCGAAGTCGTCCGCCAATCTCTTTGCCAATGGGCGAACAAGATCGCGATCACATCCGGGAAGAAGCGACGGCGTCATCTCAACAACGGTCACCTTCGAACCAAACCCCGCGTACACCTGCCCAAGCTCAAGGCCGATGTATCCGCCGCCAATCACCAGCAGCGTCTTGGGAATACTGTCGAGGTTCAGCGCCGTCCGCGAACTCAACACATTTTCCGACTCGATCTGAATCCCGCGCAGCTCGATCGTCCGCGACCCCGTCGCCACAATCGCCCGCTTAAACTTCACGCGCGGAACGTCGCCGCCTTCGATCGCGGCGTATTTTCCATCTTCAAAACGCGCGATCCCCGTCAGTCGCTCGATCTTATGCTTCTTACAAAGCATATCCAACCCGCCGGACAGCTTGCCGATAACGGAATCCTTCCATCCGCGCATCGCAGCTACGTCGAGCTTGGGCTTGGAAAAAGTGACGCCCATCTGCTTCGCACTCGCGGCTGCGTGCATCGTCTCTGCCATCGCAAGATACGTCTTGGACGGAATACAGCCTCGATGCAGACAGACCCCGCCAAGCGCCGGCATGCGATCCACGATCGTCGTTTGAATACCGTTTTCCGCCGCACGAAACGCCGCGTGATAACCGCCAGGCCCCCCGCCAATGACGAGCAGATCCGTATCCTGAGTGAACTCACCTACAACCATGAGCGGCTGTCCTTCCTGAGTGATATGTTCTAATAGAACCCAACAAACGCGCCGCTCCCGCGCAGAGGCAAGCGCATCCGAATGATTCCGAGTTTAGTCGAGCAGCAACTTCGCCGGCAATTCAAGATAACTCTTGATCTCGCCCGTAAAGCGAGCGGCATTTGCTCCGTCGGTTGCACAATGGTCAAACGAAAGATTCAGCGGCATAACCAACGCCTTGACAATCTCGTCATCCTTGATGACCGGCTTCCACACCGACCGACCCAAGCCAAGAATCGCGATTTCCGGGTAGTTGATAATCGGCGTGCTGAACGTCCCGCCGAGCGCTCCGACGTTGGTAATCGTAAACGTCCCGCCGCGAAGATCCTCGATCGCAAACTGATTCGCACGAATGCGGTCGGCAATACCCCGAATCGCGGTAGCAATTCCTCGGAGCGAAAGCTGATCGACGTTGCGAATCACCGGCACGATCAAACCACGCTCCGAATCAACAGCTACACCGATGTTGATGTATTCCTTGTAGATGATCTGGCCCGATTCCTGATCGAAACTGGCGTTGAAGATCGGGTATTTGCGAATGGCTAGGCAAACCGCCCGAATCAAAAACGACATGACCGTCATTTTCGGGTCGTTCCCGGTCGCCTCGTTGAGGTCCTTTCGCATCGCCTCGAGCTTTGTAATATCCGCCTCATCGCCGTGCGTCACATGCACCGCGGTATAGGCTGACCGCGCCATTTGCCGAGCGATCGTCTTTCGGATCTGGGTCACCGGCTCGCGATAAATCCGGCCCCATTTATCGTTATCAGGCGTCCCCGGCAGCGGCGCAATCGGAGCAACCGCCACGCGATGCGCTGGCGCAACAGGAGCCGTCGGAGCAGCAAGTCCACCAGCGACAGGTGCTTGCCCTCCAGCCGGCGCAGACGCCGCCCGTTGAACATCTTCTTTAAGAACGCGACCCCCCGGACCGCTTCCTTGAATCGTATCGATATCGACGCCCAGCTCCCGCGCGATCTTCCGCACAACAGGAGCCGCCGAAGCGGTCGTCTTACGCGACCCCGACCCCGACCCCGACCGAGCCCCAGCCCCAGAAGGCAAAGGAGCCGCCGCAGGCGCAGAC
>JAJRUK010000334.1 GCA_024277835.1 Planctomycetota bacterium
ATCAAAGAAGTCCATTGCACCCACTGCGGTCAATCGAGCGAGGTCGCTCGACGCGCCATGTCCGTCTTTTGTCCCCACTGCAAAAAACGCCTGATCCTCGAAGACTACAAGATCACCACGTACTACGCCGTGCGAGAATTCTTCACATGCGGTACGGTGATTGTCGAGAAAAAGGGTCACGTCGTGGCACCTTTGAAAGCAAGCTCGCTCACGGTCAAGGGGACGATGCAGGGAAGCGTCGTGACACCCGGCGAGGTGAAGCTCACCAAGACCGGCTCGCTGACGGGTGACGTCGAAGCGTCAAGCATCAAAATTGAAAACGGGGCGGCGCTCGACGGGTTTCTACGGATCGGCACCGACCCCGACAACCCCGACAACCAAGACCACCCCGCAGACACGGGCTAACGATCCACGGCGATTATCGGTCGCTCGCGTCACGAGGGCGTCATAACCGCAAGTACCAAAGCTCGCTTCGTTGACCGCCGCCTTTCCACCGATGTACACTTCATCCTATGGTCAGGTTTACCGCACAACTCACGGTTTTTTCCGTTGCTTTCTTGCTTCTTCTTGGCGGGTGCAGTGATGACAAAAAGCAACCAGCGACGAGTCGCGCCGGGCTGCGCGGTGACAACGTTCTACTGATTACGGTCGATACGACCCGCGCGGACAGAATCGGATGCTACGGCTACAAACCTGCGCAAACGCCCGTGATGGACGCCCTTGCTTCCCGGGGCGTGTTGTTCGAGAAAGCGTATTCCCAGGTTCCCCTCACGCTTCCCTCGCACGCCTCGATCATGACCGGTCGGTATCCGCGCGAGCATGGCGTGCGTGACAACGGTCGGGCACGGCTGAGCACGCAGTACCCGACGCTCAGCACGATCTTCCAGAAGAACGGTTATCGGACAGGCGGGTTTATTGCTTCGTACGTCTTGATTCGCAAATTCGGACTCGCGCAAGGTTTTGATACGTTTGTAGACAGCATGTGGTTGTCGGGCGTGTCGGGGTCGTCGGGGTTGTCGGGGTCGGGTGAGAAGAAGAGGCTGGAAGTGCAGTTGCCTGGCAATATCGTCACCGACCGGGCGTTGAAGTGGCTTGGGAAGTCGTCCGACGCGCCGTTTTTCTGCTGGGTGCATTACTACGACCCGCACGACCCCTATGAGCCAATTCCCGCCTTCGCCAACGTTGGGATGGCACCCTACGATGGCGAGATCTCGTTCATGGACTCGCAAATCGGTCGATTGATTGACTTTTTGGAAAAGAAGAAGATTCGCGACGATACGCTTATCGTTATCATTGGCGATCACGGCGAGTCGTTTGGCGAGCATGGCGAGCACGGACATACCAACTTCACTTATGACACGAATTTGCACGTTCCTTTCATCGTCGTCCACCCTCACGCGACAGCGCGTGGCACTCGTTCGGATGTCATCGTCGAGACGGTTGATGTCTTTCCCACGATCCTCGATTTGTTTGGATGGGAAGCGCCTGCGTCTTTGACGTCCAGGTCGCTCTCACCAGTTCTAAAGGGCGGGCGTCTCCCCGACGCGGAGGCGTACGGCGAGACGTTGTACGTTCGCAACGGGTTCGGTTGGGCAGAGCAGCGGAGTCTGACAACGCGCGACTGGAAGTTCATCTCGAGCACGACGCCCGAGCTATACGACAGACAGAAAGACCCCGGCGAGAAAAACAATATCATCGGCGCGAATCCGCGTATCGCTGCCGACCTACATGCCCGGCTCGTGGCCCGGTTCGACGCGATGGTCCCTGGTAAGGCAGAAAAAACTGATATCTCCGATGCGGCGAGGGAGAGTCTCGGGGATCTTGGTTACGTCGATGTCGGCAAGGTGATGGATGGCGACAGCGAACAATTTCTGACCGCCGGTTTGATTGATCCCAAGACCATGACCGACGCGCTGACCGATGCCCAAACGGCTCAGAAGCTGATGGACAAGGCGAAAACGCCCGCCGACTATCGAAGACCGATTGAGATCTTGGAGCGTGTGACGAAGGCGATTCCCGAGTCCCTCGTCTTCCACGGAACGCTCGGGAAGGCCTATCAGGGGGCTGAGGACTTCGACCGAAGTGTCGTCGCATTTGCAAACGCCGTCAAAGTTGATCCGACGCAGGCGGGGACACACCTGCTCCTCGCTCGGTCGCTTTTGAAAGTCAATCGAAAGGCCGAGGCCGTGGCAGAGTTCAAGGTCGCGATCGACCTGGATGGGGCGGGTGCTGTCACTCGTGCTCAGTACGGGGAGGCCCTTGAGGGGCTGGGTCATCGGGACGAAGCCATCAAACAGTATCAAAAAGCGGTCCAACTTTCGCCAACGATGTGGAACGTCCACGATCGCCTATGCACCCTCTTGCAGGGGACGACGGCTTTTCCGCAGGCGGTTCGTCAGTTCGAGAGCGCGGTTCAGAAGCACTCCGGGGATTCGTTCGCGCATTTCAGCATCGGATCGGTCTTCATAGGGATGGCGGAGTGGTCGCGCGCGATTCCACACCTGGAAGCAGCCATCAACCTCGACCCGCAAGACGGGAAGTCGACCATCAACCTCGGAATCGCGTTCCGCGAGGTTGGGCAGATAGCCGACGCACACCGGCTCTTGGAGCAAGCCGTCGCCATCGAGTCGGTGGCTCCAGAGGCCTTTTACAATCTCGGAATCCTTGAGGCAAAGCGAGGAAGACTCGACAAGGCCGTTCAACTTTACGAGAAGGCGATCGCCCTCAAGCCGTCGTTTGTCGCCGCCGTTACGGAACTGGCGATGTTCTATACGCAGCAGAAAAAGATCCCGGACGCGATTCGGATTCTTCGCGCGGGTGCGAAAGCAAGTCCAAACGAGGTCCAGGTTCTCAACGCACTCGGGCAGCTACTCGCCACGTCGAGCACCGCCTCCACTCGAAATGGCAAAGAAGCCGTCGCACTGCTCGAGCGCGCGGCGGAGCTTACCGGGCGGGCAGATATGCTTGTTCTCGCGAATCTTGCAGCCGCTTTCGCCGAATCCGGCGATTTCGCGAAGGCAAGGGCCATCGCTGAGGAATCACTTGCGCTGCCTGCATCGGCGGGGCAGGCGGACCTTCCTGGCCGAATCCGCGAGCAATTAGGACTTTATATGCAGGGAACGCCGTTCCACAACAGTAAGTTATAGGACCAAGCCAGCATCTGGCGGGTCGCAGCGTTACATTTCTGCAACTTGTTTGTTTTCAATGGTTTATGTGCCGATGACGTTCTCAGGAACTTTTTCTCGAAAAAAGGGCACTTTTCGGTTGAAATCCTCGCCCGGTTTCGGTTATTCTAGGGCCTACTTGGAGGGATGTCTGTAGATGCAAACTGTGGTTGACCAAACCAAACAAGAATCCGCTGTGTGCGCTTTGGTTCCGCGCGCACTGAAGTGGTCCGCATCTCTCGCTGTCTTGATCCTTAGCGCGTTCGTGATGATTGTTTCGGCAACCACGCCGGGCTATCAGTGGGTTGGCTGCGTTGCGCTGCTGCCTCTGTTTAATGCGATTCGTGTTCAGTCTCCGGTTCGTGCCGCTTTTGATGGTGCGATCTGGGGTCTCTCGTTGTTTGCCTTCGCGACGCTTTCTAGCGAAACGCGGATTTCGTTCGATCTCTTGTCAGGGGCATTGCTTCCTGTTGTACTTGGACTTTACGCGTTCTTCGGCGCTCGCCTGACGCGACAGGTCGGGTTCAGTCCGTATCTTCTCGATCTCTGCTGGATCGGTGTTGAGCTTGCCCTTAAGCCGCTCGGTCTTCACTATGGTCTGCTCGCTGGTACGCAGAGCGGGGGCGTTTCAATTGAACTGGTTGGTGGTTTTGCTGGTTACGCCGTGGTTGCGTTCCTGGTTGCCTATGTGAACGCCGCGTTGCTTTCGGTCTTGAGCGAGGTTCGGGTCTCGGTTTCGTCTTCTCGACTGATTTCATCGCAGGCTCCGCCGCGGCGATCCTCCTTTCAATACGAATTCCCAAGTTACCTATCGTATCTCATCCTACCTGCCCAACCTCGGGCACCACCTGTCTAGGCCAATCACTTGGGATGGCGTCGCGGTGCGATAACGCTCCGCTGATGCCCTGTCGGCATTCGTTTTCACTTGCGATTGTTTAGAACAGCTTCTCTGGCGCATATAGGCGTCGGCTGCTGAATTGGTCACAACAGGCGGAGGTTGTACCTCACGCTTTGAATTTAACTGTTTGGAGGTTTGAGAAAGATGAATTTTCGTAAATCGATTTTAGGTCTGACGACCTGCATCGCGGTTGCCGGGTTGTTCGCGTGGAGCTCCACGAGTCAGGCCGCTCCGCGTTTGATTAAGATAGATACCGACGCTCCCCAGTTCGACCTCAAGGGGAAGTCCACGATCAACGCCGTCGCTGGTCCCACCTGTGAGAGCACAGGGTTCGAGGCTGTCGAGGGTGCTTGCGGTTGGGAGCAAGGGTTTATTTGTGGTAGCGGGTTTGTTGGAATCTGCACGGCCCCCGCTTCGGGCACATGCACTGGCGACAACAGCACGGACCAGAACTGCTGTGCTGGCAACCCCAACCCGCTGAACGGTTGGTTCTTGTCGATCAGTTCGCGTCACTGCAACGAGCCGCATATTGACACTGCCAACCCGGCAACGGGAACGCAGCACATGCGGTTTTCTCAGGATGTCCAGGGCGGCGATCCTCCGGGATGTCCCGGGTTCACGGGCGCTTGCCGTATCTCGGCGTTCACGCCGACCGCAACCGGTGTGATCCTCGGTCGTACGGTCATCAGCTTCGACATTGCGTCGGAACATGACAACATGACACCCGGCGGTGCCCTTGGTTCGAGTGGCCAGTACTTCACGGTTGGCGACGGCGGCGGCAGCGTCCTTCTCGGTCTTGATAAGCAGGACGTTCTTTTTGTCTATCACAACGCTACGCAGTCTTATGAGGGTATTGGATTCCTCAGTGCGAACGGCAACTACGATCACGTTGAGATCGATATGGACGTTTGCAACAACCTGATCACGTACACGTTGACCGACGGCACTGGTGCCATTACTGGTTTCACGTCCGAGGACTTCACCGGTGTGAACCAAACTGTTACCCGGGCCATCATTACCAATGACAACGCTGGTTTCTTCTGGGACTTCGACAACTACTCCGTCGTTCGCGACGCAGCTTGTCCGCCGCAGTGCATCGGCAACGGCGTCCAGGCGTTCCTCGGTGAAGACTGTGACGGGGCAGACGATGCTGCTTGCCCAGGTCGTTGCCGTCCGGCTGGCGATCCCGATGGCGAGTGCACTTGCATCCGCAATTGTGATCTCTGCTCGAACGAAGCTGGTTGTGTTGCTGAAAACGGTACGAATGGTCCGTTCCTCACGCACGGTGGTTTCTTCACATACGTAGCAGATGGTCAGTTCGTTGGTATCGACACGTGCGGTTCGGACTTCGATACCGCGCTGTTTGTTGGTGACGCGGACTTCTGTTCCACGTTTGCGTTTACAATCAACGATACCTGTGACAACAGGGTCGGCGACTGTTCTGACGGAAACCATGGTCCTGACACCTGTATGCCGTTCGCATCGTGCTACGACAACGTCACCGCTGACGAGTCGTGCCTCTGCATCGAAACGACAGCGGGTTCCACGCTCAGCATCTGGGCTTCCCAGTTCCCTGGTGCACAGCCTGATGCCGGTACGAACCTCATGCTGACGATCACCAAGGCTTCGTCTTGTGGTCCGAACAGTGCGGCGATTCCGAACGGTGCTTGCTGCCGCGGTGACGCGGTTGGCGGTCTTTGCGAGGACAATGTTCTTGCTGCTGACTGTGCCGGCCCGTCCGATACCTTCTCGGACAACAAGCTTTGTTCGATGGTTAGCTGTGCCCAGGATACCGGCGGTTGCTGTGACTCCGCTCCGGGTCTTGGCGGACAGTGCACCGCTGGTGTGCTTTCGCAAGATTGCACCGGTCAGTACCAGGCATTCAGCAAATTGGATGACACATGTGGTAACGCATGTGCAGAGATCACAGGCGCTTGCTGTGATACGCTGACTGGAAACTGCTTCGACTCGATCCAGAGTGGTTGCAACGAGTCTGCTTCGCACACGTCGTGGGCCATTGGTCAGTCCTGCACCGGAATCACCTGTCTCCCCGATATGGGTGCTTGCTGTGATACCGGCACGAACGACCCGACCGTCGCAACCTGCACGCAGACCATCGCGGCTGCTTGCGATTGCACCAAGTGTGGTTGGACAAAGGGTGCCCTCTGTGAAGACGTTGAGTGCCTGCCCAACTTCCAGGTCATCCCGACAGTGTCGGAATGGGGTCTGGTTGTCTTGACCTTGCTGCTGCTCGTTGGTGGCAAGATTTACTTTGGTCGTCGCGAGGCGTCCATGGCGTAAGGATTCGCCAAGTATCAAATAGCCCCCGGGGCTCGCTTGCGAGTCCCGGGTTTTTGATACGGCGCGGTCTTCGCAAGTTGTGATAATTGAGGGAGCGAGTCCATGTGGCTCGCTTCCTTTTTTTGCGCACTTTGGTTTCACAAACGGGTATGAGTAGCGGGGCACGGTTGCTGTGGACGTGACGATACGATCGACGCTGAGTTTCTTGATGCAGTCTTGAACAGGGTTGTCGAGTGTTCGGGTGACACAGCGCTCGCTTACGTGGCCAAGCTTGTAG
Organism: Planctomycetota bacterium; assembly: GCA_024277835.1. GTDB lineage: Bacteria > Planctomycetota > Phycisphaerae > UBA1845 > UBA1845 > JAJRUK01. The sequence goes on from JAJRUK010000334.1 coordinate 6,641, forward strand.
GGAGAACGTAGCGGACGCTTTTTTGGGAAGCAGCATGCGATAACGCTTCACAGTTATGCGTAGCGTCACGGAGTAGGGGGCGTCCTTGAGTCTCCGATGCTCAGCGTAGGCTAAAGTGCTTAGCGCCCAAGTGGTACGGGCACCCCCTTACGAAGGGGGGATTGAGGGGGGGCACGCCA
>JAJRUK010000335.1 GCA_024277835.1 Planctomycetota bacterium
ACTCGCCATCGGGACTAAATCGCGGGAAGGTTTCGCGACCGGCAGGACTCGCCAGCGGCATCGCCACACCCCCATCGCGCGACACGATCCAGAGATCGTTCGCGTAACCGAAAACGATATGGGTCGAGCTAACGTCGGGATTGCGAAACATCCCGGCGTGTGGAGAATGATCCTCTGAACCGACCACCGAAGACGCGACCGCCCGATGCGACGCAGCCCCGATCGCAGCGGCGCGATCCTGAGCGCACGCGGCGATCGAAAACCCAAGCGACAAACATACCATTGCACTAAACACACGACTGGCCACGGCGATCTTCTCCTTTATCGAGATTCGTAAATTCAACATTGGCTGAAACGGAAAAAGTGCCCGAGAGATAAGCGGAATACCGATCAAACGTGCTTCGTCGCCCTCCAAGGGCGAGCAGGCATCGTAAATTTACACCCCGCCGTGTCAACGAACAGACGTCACCTTTACAAGTGCCGACAATCACCCGCCTGAGCGAACCTGAGTGGCACCAGCATCTTGCCGGTATATCCGACCATTAAGAGTCAGCAATACATTTTCTTGCTACTCCGAAGCGCAAACGTCTTGCGCAAACGCCGGTTCTGTGGTATATGACGAGCAGACATGACCGATCCGGTCACCAACATGGAGGTCCGCGACTTGAAGACACCAATAGAAGAGGCTCGCCGAACAGCATCTTTCGCATTCCTTCTGCTCGCGCTAACGTTTATGGCGAGTGGCTGCTTGCCCACGAGCTTTCTGATCACGCCGGTGTCAGGTTCGCGGCACCTCGTCGAGACGGAACTATCAAGCGACTCATTCTTCGCATCGAGCAAGATCGCGCTGATCGACGTCTCGGGCACCATCCAAAACGGATCGGTTACGAAATTCCTCGGCGCGGGCGACAACCCTGTCAGTACGCTTCTGGAACAACTCGATAAAGCGCGTAAAGACGGCAACGTCAAAGCCGTCATCCTGCGCATCAACTCACCCGGTGGAACAGTCGTCGCCAGCGAACTTATGCACGACGAGATCATGTACTTCAAGAAAAAGACCGGCAAACCGGTGATCGCGGTCATGATGGACGTTGCTGCGAGCGGAGGCTACTACATCGCGTGCGCGTGCGATGAGATCGTCGCGCAAAAGTCGACCGTCACCGGAAGCATCGGCGTCATTATGCAACTCGTGAATGTCGCGGGCACGTTAGAGATGATCGGCGTGAAGAGCGATGCGATAACATCGGGCAAGCACAAAGATAGTGGTTCGCCCTTTCGAACCATGAGGCCCGAGGAGCGCGATCTTTTTCAGGGGATCATCAACGACATGTACGAACGGTTCCTCGACGTCGTCGAGGCAGGTCGCCCCAAGCTTGACGAACAGACGATTCGAAAGCTCGCCGATGGACGCGTCTATACCGCAGGCCAAGCACTGGAGCATGGCTTAATCGACCGCATCGCGTCGCTGCGAACCGTCATCGACGGTCTCAAGGAACAGCTCGACATCACCAATGTCCGCGTCGTCACCTACATGCGCACGCACGAATACAGACCCAACTACTACGCACAAGCGCCGGTCTACTCCTCGAACCAGGTCAACCTCATGAACCTCGACATCAAAGACGCCCTAACCCCGTCCGCCCCGAGCTTTATGTACCTCTGGGCACCGGGCGCAAACTAGATTAACAATCGCCCCAGCAACCCGACCGCCCCGAGCCGCAGACTTTAGCCAGCGCGGACGCCCGAACTAAAGGACGCCCCAATAAGCCGAACAGCAAAGTGTACGCATGCCTGTAGGGTCCGCTATGCGGACCATCCCAACTACTGGTACTTATCGTGACACTCGCCGCAGGTGCTTTTGATCTGACCAACAAGCGCCTTCAACCGATCCTCGTCGGGCGTCTTTTTCTCACCTTCCTTGGCGAGTTCCATCGCAGTGTCTCGCACCGATACCGCCCACGCGCGATAATCGTCGGCGTCTTTTTGGTACATATTGACGTTGGAAAGCTCCGCCAACACTTCCGCAGCGTGCTCGATAACTTCACCACGCTCGGGTGTGCTTTTCTTTTGAATGGCTTTGCGAACCTGCTTGAACATGACGCCCTGCCCGTGCATCAGCGAATGCACAGACGAAACCGGCTTAAACCCGCTACCGCCAGGCGCACTCAGCCCGCGAGACGCAATCGAAAAACAAAAGACGCATCCCACCAATAGCACAAAACTCAAAGTTGCATTACGCATGTCAGCCCTCTCCTAAATCTCCGCGGAATATGCTGCCCAATCCATAGGGGTTTATACTCGCAAAATTATTCGATCCCGGATTCTGCGCCCCCCGGGTAAACCTGTCAACTGATACTCACAGCCTCTGTGACACGAATGAGTAACGACGTATTCGAAGGTCGTCACTCAGAGTCGAACCGAAGCACACGATCCGCGATACCAGCGTCCTTGCAATGCGATATCAGCATTGATACGTACGACCGAGGTTCTTCGATCGCAGCATCCAAATCCAGTTTGCGTTGAACCGCCCGGATCGGCGCCTCCCCGTCCCCCTCGATCTCGACGAAAAATCCCAGTATGGTCGGCTCATCAAGCTCGACGCGACAACCGTCAAGCAACCAACTCTCGCGGCGCTTCTGATATTCAAGAATCGATACATACCCCAGACGCGCGAGAATCTTCAAAAAAGACGCCGAATCCGAAACCAGCGTCTCAATCTCCTCGCGAGACTTAATCACCCCCGGAGTACGAGGCCCCTTGAACGTAAACGTCGTCGTCGATTCGCCCGTTCCCTGATCTTCTGCAACCCGAACGCGAAGACCGAATCCCTGCCCGCGAAGCGCACCATCCGGTCGATCAAGAATATGATTCGTTTCAACAACCGCACCGATCCGTTCCGCGCCAACCTCGACCAGCTTCCCGCGCACCACGTTATGCGACTCAACCCGCAGCTTCAATTCAATCTCGATCGACATAGGACAAAACCCGAGCAGTCGCAACAATCAGTTCGCGATAATATTCACCAACCGCCCCTTGACTACAATCACCTTCCGAACGGTCTTCCCATCAATCACCGAGGCCACCTTGTCGTCCGAACGCGCAGCAGCTTCGAGGGCCGCGTCGTCCGCGTCGGCGGAGACCGTCACACGAGACTTAATCTTCCCGTTTACCTGAATCGCAATCTCCACCTCGTCGTCGCGAGCGTACTTCTCGTCAACCGCAGGCCAAGTTTCATAAGAAAGCGTCTTCGCATGACCCAACCGCGACCAAAGCTCTTCCGCAAGATGCGGCGCAAACGGCGCGACCACCAACACGAACGGTTCAAGCACCGCCCGCGAGCGCGATTTCTTTGGCGTCATCGCATTGACAAAATCGAAGATAGCAGCGATCGCGGTATTAAACTTCATCGCCTCGATGTCTTCAGTCACGCGTTTGAGTGTTTTATGGAACGCCCGAAGCGTATCGTCATCCGGCGCATCATCAGAGATCGCCGCGCTCAGCTCGCCCGTGTATTCATCTACATACAAGCGCCAAATGCGCTGACAGAGCTTGTGCAAACCGGGCACGTCCCGCGTATTCCACGGCTTCGCCGCGTCGAGTGGCCCCATGAACATCTCGTACATCCGAAACGTATCCGCACCGTATTCCCCAATAATCTCATCCGGGTTGACGACGTTTTTAAGCGACTTGCTCATCTTCGCAATCACGCGCTCAACCGCTTCACCCGATTCGATGAGAACGTATTGATCCTCACCGCGCTTTTCGACAACGTCAGGACCAACCACCAACCCCCGCTTATCGCGAAAGGCGAACCCCTGAATCATTCCCTGATTGAACAGCTTCTTAAACGGCTCGCGCGTCGAAACGTAACCATGATCGTAGAGCACCTTATGCCAAAACCGCGCGTACAAAAGGTGAAGCACGGCATGTTCCGCACCACCAACGTAGAGATCAATCGGCATCCAATACTTTTCCGCATCCGCGTCGCAGAAACGCTCCGTGTTGTGCGGATCGATGTAGCGAAGGTAATACCAGCACGACCCCGCCCACTGCGGCATCGTGTTCAAGTCGCGGCGCATCGTCATCCCATCGCGCTCGACCGTCTTCCACTCTGTCGCCCGCGACAAAGGAGGTTCTGGAACAGAGTCCGACGAGTCATCAGACACAGTTGGACGAAAATCATCCATCGGCGGAAGCTCGACAGGCAGTTCGTCATCGCCTACGCAAACCGTACGCCCCTTGTCGTCGTGAAGAACCGGAAACGGCTCACCCCAATAGCGCTGCCGCGAAAAAAGCCAATCCCGCAGCTTATAGTTTACAGCCCCACGCCCGATCCCGACTTTCTCAAGCCACTGCGTTATCCGCCCCTTCGCATCTGCCGTCGCTAACCCGTTTAATTCGCAACCACCGCCCGGCACATCGAGCCCTGCCGAATCACCCGGCGAATTCACGGCCACCCCCTCACCGGCGAACGCCTCACCCCATGTGCGCGGATGATTGACGTAGTGCCCCAGAAGCTTTTCCGTCCCGACGTTCTCGCGCAACACCTTCGCAGTCTTATCAGCAAGGCCCTGACTTTTCTCGCGACGATCGGCAATCGTCTCCGCAAGCTCGGGCACTTCCTCGGCCAAACGATCAAACCCATCCGTCGCCGCCCGGTCGATGTCAGAAACGAGCGCATCCACGCGCTGCATGATCCAAGCTTCGTTGGGTCGAACAACGGTCACAATTGGCAGATCAAACGCACACGAAAATTCAAAATCTCGCGCATCCCCGCCCGGAACCGCCATGATCGCCCCCGTCCCGTACCCCATCAAAACGTAATCCGCAATCCAAACCGGAATGGTCTCCCCATTCACCGGGTTGATCGCATAAGAACCGGTAAAGACCCCCGTCTTTTCCTTCGCATCCGCGGTCCGCGTGAGATCACTCTTACGGCGCGTGGCAGCCACATACTGATCCACCGCCTCCTTCTGCTCCGGCGTGGTGATCTTCGCAACTAACTCGTGCTCAGGCGCTAGCACCATATACGTCGCGCCAAAAAGCGTGTCGGGTCTTGTTGTATAAACCTTGATCGCATGAGGCGTGTAATCCGGCGACAACGCCCCATCAACCGCATGATCGCTGCACACCCACTGACCGTCTTGCACGCACCACCAATCCGCAAGCGGAAAAACAACCTCCGCCCCGGTGCTTCGCCCCACCCAGTTTCGCTGCATCAGCTTAACCGGTTCAGGCCAATCCAGTCCATCCAAATCAGACAGCAACCGCTCCGCGTACGACGGAATTCGCAACATCCACTGACGAAGTGGCCGACGGTACACCGGATGCGACCCACGATCGCTCCGCCCTTCACTATCGACCTCTTCGTTAGAGAGAACAGTGCCAAGAGCCGGGCACCAGTTGACCGCGATCTCGCCGATATGCGCAAGACGATGACGATCGATCACGTCCTGCTTCTGATCGCCATTCAATGAAGACCAATCGCGTGTCTCGCCGCCCTCGCCAGAGCGACGAGCGTGCAACCCCGCATCCAGAACAAGCGCCCCCGATTCCAATCCCGCTACAAGCTCTCTGATCGAGCGCGCTCGCCCAACAATCTTGGCCCCATCCGGTCCGGTCCACTCGCACGACGCATCGTACCAGCTCTCGAACATCAGCTTGAACATCCACTGGGTGTACTTGTAAAACTCAGGCTTCGACGTCGCCAGCTCGCGACTCCAGTCGTAGGAGAAACCGAACATCTTGAGCTGCCGGCGATACTGATCGATGTTTTTCTTCGTCGTCGTCGCGGGGTGGACGTTCGTCTCGACAGCGTACTGTTCCGCGGGCAACCCGAACGAGTCGAACCCCATCGGATGCAACACGTTGAACCCGCGCATGCGTTTGAATCGCGAAACAATGTCCGTCGCGCAGTACCCCAACGGATGCCCGACATGAAGACCCGCACCGCTGGGATACGGAAACATATCGAGGATATAGTATTTGGGTTTGTTCGCATCGACCCCGGACTCACCCGGGTTTCGCATCCGAAACGTCTCGTTCTCTTCCCAGTACTTCTGCCACCTCGCCTCAATCGCGGTGAACGCATACCGACCTTTTTTCTCGTTGTCTTTCATCGCTGCCACGGAAGATGTCGCCTACCTTTGTTGCCGCCAGTCGTTCCACGCCGATGGCCAATGACCTCGACGACGTGCCGCCCGATCGATCGGGCGAGTGAAACAGCAGAGTCTAGTTATCCGCCCCCCCTTCCGCAAACGACCGCAATAACCCGATCGGAAAGCGGAATGCTCGTCGGTTGTTTACACCGCCGCGTCAGCCTAGAATAAGTTAGACGAAAGAGGAGTAACCGCCCCGATGTCCGAACCAACAAGTCAAACGCCCTCGCCTCAGGCAACCGCGCCGGACGAACTACCCGCAGGCGACCATCCGCTTGAGGTCGCAGCCCGGGCAGGAATAGGCCCCCTCAGCGCAATGAGCCAAAAGGTCTGGCATGGCGAGGCGATACCGTGCGTTTCCTGCGGGCAACTCGTCAGACGCCATTCCGCCCAGTGCGACTCCTGCGGGCAGGACCTCACCGACGAGATGATCGCCCGCATGCGCAAACACGCCGGACCCTGGTACGTGCTCGAGCATCTTCGCCCCTTCCCCGGCGTATCGATTGAACGCATCCTGCTGCAAGTCCGCCGCGGACTCATCACGTCAACATCCATCGTGCGAGGCCCAGCCACCGATTACCAATGGCGATTCGCCGTTGAAACGCCGGGCCTTTGCCGCCTCTATGGTCGCTGCTGGAACTGCTTTCACGGCATCAAGGAGACCGAGCCCTACTGTCCCGCCTGCCTGTCGTACCTGGGGTTCGATAAACCTGCCGCGGCTACCAACGCTGTAGCGACCGCCCCCACACCGCTCACTCAAAATGCAACAACAACGACATCGCCCGGAAGACCAGCAGTGTCACAACCTGCCCAAAACCAGACAAACGCAACAAGTCACCTCGACGCCCTCGCAACCGCAGCCCAGCAGGCACACCAGTCCCAACCGCGAGCACTCGATGAACCGCCGCGCGTCGGCCCCGTTCGTGCAGGTTGGATCGCGTTGGCCGTTGTCATCTTCGTTCTCGCATGTCTTGTCTGGTATACAACCGTCCGAAGCGGCGAAACGCCTCACGATTCATCATCAAAACAGACAACGACCGCATCAACGCCAACGTCAGAGTAACCAGTTGAAAAACCACCGCGACCGACGTAGCCACGCAGTTACGGCGACACACGTGTGGCACCGGCTTCTAAACCGGCAAATCCAACCTATGAATTCACAAGCGGCGCGCCCCGGTTGCGAGCGCAGCAGCTTCCCGTATGATCCCACACATAACCCGTCGGGGGCTGGGAGATGGGTTCATGCGAACAAGAAATGCTCGGGCACTTTCACTAGGCGTACTCGCGATCGTGGCACTCTCCGCGACCGGATGCATGGAACGAAGATGTCCCATCGTTTCCTTCGCTGCGAAGAACGACATGGGCGGATTCGATGCGGTCGTCTTCATTCGCGGAGTTACGTGACGAGGCTGAGCGGCTTCGCTCAGGCGCTCGGTCGAGCGCGTTAAAGGTGTGGAAAGCAGCATCGTTGATCCCAAGCGAGGGCGAATCAACATCGTCTTTGACGAACGATCCCGACCTGCGGGCGCGGTGTTGTGGAACGCGGTTTACGACGCTGGCTGCACGCCGCTGAGCGTCAGAATCGTCGATTCAAAGTAGCTCACACGCGCCCAGCGTCGCAAACCCTGTTACACGTGAGATACGGGTAACCCGCTTGTCGCCAATTCGCTGCAAGGTACACTCCCTGTATTGTTACACTGGGAGGGTTCTCGCAACTATGAACAGAACAAGACGAAACTTCGCCTTTGCAGCCAGCGTCATCGGCGTCGTAGCTCTGACGGGCTGCGTGAAGCGCGTTGCGCCGGTTGTCTCGTCCTCACACGAAGCGCAGCTCGGTGAGTACGACGCGGTCATAATCGCCCGCGGCATATCGTGAGGTGGCTGAACCTTCGGGTTAAGGCGCTCGGTCGAGCGCGTGGAAGGCGTCAATACAGTCAAGGTCATCCTGGCGACGGGAACCGCAAAGGTCACGTTTGTCGAAGGCGTCCGCCCGAGCGTCGAAGCGCTTTGGGGTGCGGTCTACGATGCGGGCTTTACGCCGGTCACTATCCAAATGCGAGGACCGGCCCCGCCACCAGCGTCAAACGATCAATAACGCCATCTTTATGGCACCGGGCAGTACCATCCCGTGTAGCACCGGGTAGCGTCACCTTTTGCGGTACTGCGTTGCGTCATCTTTGTGGTACTACAGTAGTGCCATCTTGTGTGGCACCGGTTTGTAACCGGTGCATCCGACTCGACGTGACGCAGGAGTCTGTGGCAATCCTGCATTAGCAGCTGGTCTGACAGGTGTGGCACTGGCTTTCATCCAGCGTAAAGACCAATAGAAGGAACGATTCATGAAGAAAACAAGGCGTCAACTAAAACTCGCAGCCTCGGCACTTTCGCTGCTGGCGTTCGCCGGTTGCCTCGGCCCGAACCCCGGGTTCTTTATCTCGTCAACGGCTGCCGGTACCGCAATCTCGACGGTTGTCGGTCGCCTCGTCGGCAGCTTGCTCGACGTGCAGCCATAACCGGGAGGCAACATGCGAAGATTCGATCGTCTTTCAACGCGGGGCATTCTTCTCGGTGTGCTTTCGGTCATTGGCTTGACGACGCATACGTATGCGGGTCCGATCAACACCGACGTCGCATTCACACCCTACAAAGGCGGCAGCATTCTCCGCTTGCAATGGCGATACGAGGAGGCCGACGGTCGCGGCGCGGTTCAACACAAGAACGTGTCGGTCTCGCGCGCGGCGTGGATCTATGGAGTCAACCCCAACCTCGCGCTCATCGTCAATGTCCCGTATGTGTCGGCGCGCGTGGACCGATTCGCACCGAAGCTCGGACGCTTTGAAGTCAAGCGTGATGGTCTTGCGGACATCACTGCCCTATTGAAACTTCGCATCTGGCAGGAAGACATCGGACCACTCCAAACGCGGCGTGCCGCCATCTTGGCAGGGATGAACGTCCGCAGCGGCGATAGCGACTTTTCCAGCGATAGCTACGACCCGATGCTCGGCGCGGTGTACTCCTATCGCGAAGATCGCAACGTGTTCGACGCCGACATCTTGTACCAACTCAACACAGCGGGCGGCGAAGGACGACACGACGTCATCCGATACGACGTTTCATATTCCTACCGCGTGTTCCCGGCGGTCTTTGAAGAAGATATGCTTGAAGAGCTTCAACTCGTCGCGGAGTTGAACGGCTCATACACCACAAGCGGCGACCATGAAGTGTTCATAGCGCCGGGTTTGCAGTACACAACCGAAAGATGGACGTGGGAACTCTCGCTACAAATTCCGACGGTTCAAGAATTCAAGGGCGTCACCGCAGACACGAACTATCGGCTGGTTCTTGGACTTCGGTATCGCTGGTAACGATTCAGCACGATCGCGAACTCGAGACGGCTCGCGACTGACGAAGCAAGACCGTCCCCGCACACAACAGCGACAGAGCCATTGCAACAACGCCCCACTGCGACACCGTCGGCACGCCGCCTTCGACGAGTATCTCGTGCGTCGCCAAGTCTTGATCGCCTTCGACATCCGTAACGCGAAGCGCCACGCGCTGAACACCACCGAACAGGAAACTACGCTGCACTTGCTGCCCGGTTGCATCAATATCGAACGTCAGGCCGTCATAGTCGAAGTCCCATTCCCAACTCGTGATCGCACTCGCCTCGGGATTCGATAGCGCCGATCGCCCCATAAATGTCACCGGAGTTTGAAAGCCAACCGTCGCCACATCAGACGTGATATGCGCGACAGGGCGACCGGGTTCGTCCAGCAACACAAACAAACCGCGCTGCCGGTCGGAAACCGTAATCACCCGACTCTGGTATTGAGCATAGACGCCCCACGCACCGGGGAACCCTTGCGTGTTGTCCTCTGGCCGTGTGTCGAAAAAGCCCGCTTGACCAGGGTTCAACGGATCGCTTACATCGAGAACGCGCAGGCCCGCCGCGTATTGCGCCTGATACAACCGACCGCCACGCGTCATCATGTTGTGATCAATCCAGCACCCGTCGGCCAGAAACGTAGCCGCGATCACGGGGTTTGCGAGGTCCAGGACGTCAACGACAAAAGTCGTCGTGCTTAAGACTGTACCGTGAAACTCATCAAGCTCGTCACCGAAGAAAAGATAACGGCCGTCCTCGGCCAACCACCCCTGATGCGTGTACTGCGAACCCGGATACGTCAAGGTGGAAATCGTGAACGGGTTGCCTTTGTCCGTTAGATCGACAATTTTTAGTCCGTTATCTTCCGCGAAGCAAAAAGCAATTTCCCGACCAGCGTTGACGCCCGACGTGTATGAAACAATCTGTGCGTCGTGGCAATTCACGCCAACCGCCGCATCCGTCCAAAACCCAACGAAGGCGGGACTTGCGGGATTCGCCAACGAAAACATCGCGATCCCCTGGCCAGCATTCAGGTTCGCGATCATCAGGTAGAGGTAGCCGCTGTCTTCGTTCACTGCAACGTTGTGTGCATCAATGAAACCCACACCAAGATCGGTGGTTGCGACTTGCGTGACGACGCCCGAATCAATACCCGACAAATCGACGATCTGCATCCCAACGCCGCCGCCATCGGTCACGATGTAGAGGTAGTCTTGATAAGTCGCCGAGTCGCGCCAGACCGAATCGATCCCCTCACCACCGATGTACGCGATGATCACAGGATTCATGGGGTCGGTAATCTCAACGATTCCAGTACCCGTCGTGAAACCGATGATCGAATACTCGCGACCAAGCGGCGAAACGTAGCCCCAGTTCTCGTTGCCGATGCTCGGCTCTCCGATGGCAAGGACGAAGTTCTGGAACTCCAACATCGTCACGCGAGAGAGCAACGACACACCTTGCGACTGAAACTCCGGTCCAAAGGCCGACCGACATTCCACCTCGCAGCACGGACTCGCACCGTTCCATACCTGCGAAACCCCAGTGCAGTCGATCTCGGCGATGCCGTCCTGACAGGTTTCCAGGCTCGTGTCGCAACAAGAACCAGTGCCAACCCCAGACACCGATCCGACGCCGCGAATAGTGTCCTCGTCATAGTTTGGAGGAATAATCGCCGAAGCACTGCCGCCAAGAACCAAACACACCGCGACCTGCATGATCGTTGTCTTATGAACCATCCGTGCTTTTTCCTCTCGGTCGAGCAGAGATTCCGTCGGCGCAGCGAACGAACCCATCGAACGCGATCGACCGACGAAAAGGTGGCAGGCGAACCCCACGCAGGTATTCCCCCCAAAGGCCCCGCTGCCATCCTATCAAAAAGCCACCCCCAGCCGCAACCACACGGACGCTGATTTACGTGTCGAAATGCGAAAACCGGCGATATTCTCGGTCGTTTCAGGTAGAAACCGAAGAATCCGCGCCCCCGTGCCCGCTGGGTCGGCGCGGGGGGACCGCCGGATTGCTCCTTGTAGAGCGTCGGGATGGAAAAGAACTGCCCCGCGTCTCCCCTTGGTTTTCTGACGTCGCCGCAACGCTGCCACGACTGCCCCGGTGAGGCGGTCGAGGATCGTGTCGAGTACTGCTATCGCTCGTTCGCATTGAGTCGCTCCCGTTATAGTTCACTGATTGCTTTTGAGATTCGATCGCCTGCGGATTTTTGACCGGCGTCCTCGTGCGCGATCCCAAGGATCAGCGATACGCCAACGCCAAGGATCGTCAGCAATAGCTCTTCGCTCACCCCCAGCCCGAACTCGACGGCGAACGCAGCCGCCACTGTCGCAAGGGCGACACGCACCTTGCGCGATCGAAGTGGTCGTATCAACCGCGTGAAAAATCCAGTCACGTTGTCACCATCCTTTCGTTTGAATGAGAATGAGTGGTCCGTATGTACGGACCCTACTTTGCCGATTGAATGAATGGTCCGCACAGCGGACCCTACGTTTCTTGAAGCACCTCGCTCCGGGCGTGCCCTCCGACCGGGAACGCGCCGCGGCACGCTCCCGGCGGAGTCGCTGAGGAGGGAGGAGAGAATGGCTTGCTTATTTACGTTTATGCGCATCGCTTGCGTACCTTGCTCGTCGTTTTATTTCGCCACAAATAGTAAACCGGTCGTGAACCGACCAGACTGCGAAACGTTTGGGCGAGAAACTGCGGCGATTGTCTCACCACGCGCCGCTCGCCGCCTGCGGTCGTGGCTGCGTACCATTGGAAGACGACGCGCGCGACGATTTTTCGGATGCGGGACTGTCGACCGACCTTCGTGATGAACTCGCGCGCGTTGGGATCAACGCCCATCGATTCAAGCTCCGCCAGCGCCTTCTTCGGTCCCGCCTGGATGTCGTACTGCCCGATGCGTTCCATCCCGGCGCGTTCAAAGACCGGGTTGAACGCACCCATTGTTGCCAAGCACTCGACATAATCTGTGCCCACCATCGAAAGCGTTTTTCGCACGAAATAGTGGCCCAAACCGCATCCGCGCACGTCCGGATGAATGACAAGACGGCGCAGGATTCGTAACGATCGATTGACGCGACCGGGGTTGCGCGAGAACCAACCGCTTGTCGCACGGTTGCGCAACGCAAGCTCAAGCGGGCCATGCGAGTAGACGACGATGCCAAGAAGCTCGCCGCCCTTCCGTTCGCGCATGACGAACACCTTATCCACAAACCCAAGCTCGTCGGTCGCGCGGTAGTGCATCGCGGCGAACTGCAAATAGTCTGCCTTCTTTCCCGACTCAATTACGAGGCGACGGCGGAGCGACGTCGGTTTGCTTGTTCGGATCGTTTGCTCTTGAACCGACACCGCACCGCCACCGGTCAGGCTAATGATCGTATCGGGTTGAAGGTCGGGGATGATGTCGTCGTTTGAGCATGCCAACACAAAGCAAAGCCCTTGCCGCGTTGCCAACTTGCGCAGTGAGAAGCTGATGGCCTTGGCGACGCGTCGGTGCAGGATAGAACAAAACTCGTCGCAGATCAGCGGCGCTGAAACCGTCGAGCGCGTGTGATCGGCGACGGCGCATGCGAGTTTCGCGCGAAACGTCTCGCCATCCGATAGCGCGTGAGCGGGTCGAACCCAAAGACGCGCCTCACCGAGTCCGCACGAGGTCAGCGTTGCCGTCGCCTCGCCGAGCGTGTCCCACGGGGCGACCATATCGACGATCGCACGGTCCTTCGGGAATCTCATCCGCGAGACGTTCCGACCGCCGGGCAAGCGTGATTCAATCTGACCTAACGCCGTTGTCTTGCCGCTGCCCGATGGCCCCACGACCAAGATGATCCGACCCGGTCCGACGCGAATCTCGCAGTGATCGAGAATCGTGATCGTTTTTTCAAACATTGGCAGCCCGAAGGTCGTCGCGATCGCAGCCGTCCGCTGCGATGCTCGCCCGGTGGCTGCGAATTTTCGACATGAGAGGGAAATGTGATTTTCCGGGTGTGCCGTTGCGTTGGCTGCGTTTTTTGGGATTGTTCGCATCTCGTTTCGCTCCGAACCCAAAGACCTG
>JAJRUK010000336.1 GCA_024277835.1 Planctomycetota bacterium
GCTCTTCATCACTCAATCGAACAACGTACTTTTTCTGCATCGGGAAACCTCCATGTCTTCCGAAACGTTAACAACCGGAGGGCAGGATAACCCTAAATCTTTGCTGTGACAAAGCACTAGGCTCTAATTTCGGTAGCAGTTCCGGATTGCTCGCAGGCTGAGGTCGATTACACTGGGGTTGTGGGCATTGCTGACTGGATTTTGGTTCCGGATTGCTCGCAGGCTGAGGTCGATTACACTTTTGCTCTTGTACACGAGCCGACAGCCATTGTTCCGGATTGCTCGCAGGCTGAGGTCGATTACACTACGCCCACGCCCGGACCCGCCAAAAAAACAGTTCCGGATTGCTCGCAGGCTGAGGTCGATTACACTAAAAAAACAAGTGTTTGAAAAACACTTCGTGTTCCGGATTGCTCGCAGGCTGAGGTCGATTACACTCGTGAGGGGAGTATTGTTTGAGCGAAGCGTGTTCCGGATTGCTCGCAGGCTGAGGTCGATTACACTCACAAGCCCCCCGCCGATTGTCACAATCAGTTCCGGATTGCTCGCAGGCTGAGGTCGATTACACTAGACGTCAAGCTAGTGCAGCCGGAGCAATAGTTCCGGATTGCTCGCAGGCTGAGGTCGATTACACTCGGAACTGGTAGGGGCCAACTAACGATGCCGTTCCGGATTGCTCGCAGGCTGAGGTCGATTACACTCGGACCCTCATAACCACTGCGGCGGGAAGGACTTGCGAAGGAAGGAGGTCAGAATAACTCGAGTTGTTTGGGGCCGGGCGCGGGTGGTTTTCGCCTTTTTCCCCAATAGACTTGCATGCGTGCATACTGTTTATCGGTGATCATTATCGAGCGGACATCGCCATTTTCGGGCACGAACCGTTCGACCCGTTTTGCGTGTGTCTCGGCGTTTTCTCTACTCGCGCAATGCCGAGTGTAAACGGAATATTGCATTCTAACAAATCCGTCCTGCAACAGTCTTCTTCGGAACTCCGTGTATCGTTTGCGGTCCCGCTGTGTTTTCGTCGGAAGATCAAACATTACGATTACCCACATAATGCGGTACCCGCTTAGCTTCACGTGACGCTGCTCATTTTCGGGACGGGGATGGTCAGTAGCTTTTCCTTTCCTTCAAGGCAAGCTACATAGGACGCGGCCATGGCGTGTAGTGACACCATCAATGGCCCAGACTGATCGCCGTATGTCATGTGGAATGTCAGCAACTCAAGCAACGTCGCTTTCGCCGGTTGCGTCAACTCGCGATGTCCAGCATCCACCAACTTGCAAACAGTTCGGTCCACCAGGGGGCGGAACGGTTCCACAAAGTCATCGGCGAGACAGAATGCGTTGGACTGATTAACGTGATGGATTCCGAGCGTGGGGTGCAGCCCCGCGGAGACGAGCGCCCGTGCCACGGCGGCGCGCATCACCATGTACCCGTAATTGAGGAAGGAATTGGGCCACGCTCCGTCGGGGTCTCGTCTGAAGGGTGTTTCGAGTTTGTTGGCGAACGGCCCCCAGAGCGTCTTCCAGTATACCTTGGCGGCCTGTGCTTCGGAGTTGGAGGGATCGCCGGATTTCACTTCGGTTGCAAGGTTGCGAAGGCGGCGTTCAGCGGGGGATGCGGGCTGAAGATTCTTCGCTTGCTGCAAGATTTTCGCGACGACGATCTGTTTCCAGAGTCGCTTTCGAAGATTGATCGCGGGGCTTATTTGTAGTCGCAATCGCTTAGCGACTTCGGTGTTGTGCGAGACCGGGAGCATGATGGCCGCGGGCAGGTGGTCGCGTCCGCAGACGACGACTGACGCGCCGCTTTCGGCAAGCTTGGAAAGCGCCTGTTGACTCAGTGTGGTCGCGGGGTGGTCGAGTAACAACATGCCGATGTCCTCGGCGGGGATGGACACCGGGTTGGCATCGTCATCGGCGCGCGGTTTCAGAATGATCTGTCCGTTGCGGACGGCGATGTGGACCGGTTTTTGCGAGATTTCGACTGTACGTTTGATCATAGCCGATATGCCCCAGTTGAACGGAGGTATGTCGGTCAATAGTTATCGGGTCTTTAGTCGTTGGCGCGACGGATTCGGCCCAGTGTGTCCACGACGACTTTACGTGCGTGTTTGGCCTGCATTTTGGTGGGCGACATGGATAAGTTGTCGGCCTTGATCTGGTCTTTGGGCCTTGCGTCCGTATGAAGAAAATAATTGATTCGTTTGGCCAATTGGTCCATCTTTTGGACGGCGCAGAGCCACCGCTTCCCATCGTCTCCATCGATCAGGAACATCTCGCCAATCGCCAGGGACATGACGAAGCGACCGTCGTCGTTATCTGTTCTATCGACGAGTTCAATACCTGATCGGGCGCGCTGTGCAGCGTCCCACGTTGTCACGACCTTCGCTGTCCAGCGTTCTTTTGGACCCTCGCCTTTCACACGGTAGACAATGTGATTGTTGTTTCCGGGTTTGACGGTTTGGTAATTGCGTCTGTTGGAAACCGGGCGAAACGTAGATCCCCGTTCTACCATGCGGACTCGTTTGATGGGAACACCAGAGGGCATCCGAGGCGGGGTCTCCGCCGTGAATACTCCCTTGTGAATAGCGCCGGGCGTGTCGGGATCGACGCCGATACATCGCAAATGGTCGGCGAGGATTGCGCGGATAGCCGGGTCGCGGACCTTCCCTAGGTGTTTGGTGTTTTTGAGTTCAATGATGGGTTTCCGCCGCACCACGTGGCCGTCCTCTTCGATCCAGTCCTTGGCCCAGGGGCGGCTTTCAGCGTCTACGCGATCCGCTTCAGAAACTTTTTGTGTAGCTCCATAGAAGGTGGCCTCATGAAGCTCGCCGCGAATTCCCCGCTGCGCCCGATGCGAAACACAAATATCCGCGATTGACGTTTCGACCTGTTCTCTCAAGGAGGGCCAAGGCATGGGGAGATCCTTGCCGCGCTTTTTGGCAAGTGTGTGGATGCGTTTCCGTGTTGTCAGTGCGATGACGATGGCATCGACAGCGTGGTGTCTGTGGTCGGTGCGGGTTTTCTCGCCGGAACCTTCGGGATTGAGGATTGTGTTTAGTCCCCATCGATAGCGAAGTTCTGCAGTCATATGTCCTTTTGTACAATCAACGATTACGCCTAGGCATTTGAGATAATCCTTGACGCAACGACCAATGTAGGCCGTGTCGCGAAGCTGGCGCTCGACAAATTCGTCAAGGAGAAGCTCTTTTTGCTGGAATCTGCGGTGCTTGGGGTAGGGGAGGCACTCAATGGCCCGCAAGACTTGGTCGTAACGTTCCGGGTCCGATACCGCGAGCCATTCGTAGGGGGTTCGGTCTCGCTTGTCGGCGTTGCATCGTTTATGGCAGACGACTTTGTTCATCAAAGAGTTATCGAGGCTGCGCCAGCGCGGAAGGATATGGTCCACGTCAATGGCGCTGCCGTCGAAAAGCTCGGACACGCCGATCTTCGATCCGCAGTAGACACAGAATTCGTTCTGTTCTTGCCAGAGAAGGTGGCGGTTGACGGTGGCTCGCGTAGTCTTAATGGAAGAATCATGTTCTGCGATACGCGCACGAATCTCGTCTCGCTTACGTTCGCGTTTTGCGTTGTCGAAGCGAATCTGTTGCCGCTGGTCGAAAGATTTCTTAGCTTCGCGGGCGAGTTCTACGTGGATTCGGTCGGGGCAGCCATATTCGCGTATGATAGCATTAACCACTTTGCGTACCTCAAGAATCGCTTGACGCACGAGCGGGTTGGTCAATTCGGGCGCGGGCGGAAGGAAATCCTGCTGGTTGACTTCCCGTTCGTCCGGGCGAAGGTAGCCCGCTGCATGCAGCGCAGAGTTTGTTGCATCGTCGGCCATGAGCATAAGGCCCCGTTCTAGATGAGGCAGCAGCTTCCGGATGGCGACCTCCGAGAAGTTCATGTATTTATCGGGTAGATGGACCTCCGATGCTCGCTCGGATTGTTCATCCGTGAGTCCACAGGCGAGGAGACGCCTGATGGCCTCGTCCTCGCGACTTTCGTGGATCAGTATTTCCACGACAGCGTCCTTGGTCTCTTCGTCGAATTTCTTCCAGTCCTTGCCGAGCGCTTTTGCCGCTGACATCGCTGCATCTGTTTCGTTCCCTTTCAACTTGCTACGTTCGCCACGTTCCAGGTTGAACCGAACGTCGCCGCAAAGCTTTAAGCGTTTGCGTATCTGATCGAACGAGCGTTCTTTCCCATCCCAAAGATAATCGATTAACTTTCTTCGCTCCTCATCCTTCAGGTTCCGTTCGCCTCGAATCGCCGGGTCAAGTACGCGCAGGTTGTTCACTTCCTGCAAGAGACGAAAACGCTGTGCGACGCGACCGGCACGGGGGCAGCGTTTTTCCTTGGGTTCCAGTTCACAGCGTCCAACGACAGAGCGCGGCCAATACATATCCCGTTGAAAGAAGATCAGTTCGCGTATGCTATCGCGAAGCTTGTCGGTCAGGGTGAGGGGCGAGTATGTTGCCTGCACCTCCCAGAGAGCATCGAACTCTGTCGCATACATATCGCGCCGCGTGTGTCGATTGCGGACGATCGTGTCGGGGTCACTTATGCGTTGCTGAAACTTTGCGTTGAGCCTAGCAAGGTATTCGCCGAGTGTTCGTGAACCGGAGTCGGCGATAGATTTCTGCAACTCACCAATCTCGGCGAGCATCCCCTTGGTTTCCTTTTCGCGCGGCTTGTCCGTCTTGCGGTTTGATTGAAAGCCTCGGCGCTGGTTGAGGTGAAGCAAGACGCGCCCAAATTCGTGCAACGCGAGCTCCTCATCCAAACCTCTCCGTCGTAGTGCGTAGGGATTTTTATCGAGCAGCGCCTGTATGTTGTCGTTGTCTGGGAGTAGGCCGCTAGACGTTAGCAAGTCGCGTAATTGCTTCTTACGTCGCGACCGACGAGCGATTTGCCGCCGCATTCCACGGGCTTCTCGCCTTGCTTGGTGTTTTGATTTTTCGCCTCCTTGCTGATCCCGGTCCACTCCTTCCGGGAAGACACGGACACCTGACGCCAGAACCCCGCCCTCGTTTTCGTCCACTAGCGCCCATCCCACCGACGCCGATCCAACATCCAATCCCAATGTCACGCCCGACATCACAGCCTCCCAAACAAGTATATTGACCGCTGTAGAGGAATCTAGTACGCTTCGGGTAGTGTAATCGACCTTGGCCTGAGTGTCTTTCCGAAACAAGAGGAAATATTCGCAGGCCACGCTCTACGGAGCGACCGGCTGTCTTGTTATCAGGGCAGCCATTTTTGTGCAATCATCGCTCTTTACCGAACTATCGGGTGGGTGTATTGATTGCCCTGATCGTGGCGACAACTCCTTCCTTCGCCGAGTTAGGCAGCGTCGCCAGCATTCAATGACCGATGCAAGATCGGCGATTGATTACATGTTCACGGCTAAGTTTGCGGATAAGCAACTACGAGTCGAACCGCAAGTGGGCTGAGCGCACAGTCGTTTTGACATGTCGTGTTTCAGCAATGTTTGCTCGCGACCTTCGTATCGCCTCGACACGAGCGGCTTTTCCACGGTCTCTAACTGCCAAGAATTCATCACAACAGTAAGGTGTAGTTCTTGAGTTGCGACTGCGACAGAACCTCCAGTGCGACAACGAAATTGGCAGTTCTGTCAGTGTCGCCGCGTCACAGACAGTTGCATGGCATCCTCTCCGTCAGCCGTCGCGTCTATTTTGTTCTGTCCGTTGTGTCCATTCTGTCCGGGGGTGCAGACATCCGCACAAGCGCCACGACGGCAGCCCGCACCGCGTCGGGCAGCGTTGGCCATGCGTCGAGTATTTCGCGAAGTTCGGTATCGTTTCGGAGTAGAAACGCCCAGTGAGCCGCCCAGTGCCTATCGTTGGCACCATAAGTGCTTGCGTCGTCACTACTTAGAATTGAGTCGTTGCAGCTTCCCAAGCTGGACGTCGGCGGTTCGAATCCGCTCGCCCGCTTTGTTGAATTGTTGTGCAAGCCGCCGCTAAGTCGTGCAGTGGCAGCAGTTTGCGTGCCACACCTAGTAGCGATCCCCTTCGCAGTTGTTAAGCACGGAGTTGCACATTTGAGCTGTGAAACGCACCCCGATACGCCAAATGTGGTGCCAAGTGAATCGGCAGGATTCGCACCCGCTTCGTCGTATGTCCCGGTGGCCCGTTGTCGCTCAGCCGGTGAACCCTTGAACCTCGGTAGGGTGTCAAAAGCTCCTTCAGAATTGAGCAGGTTCACGTCGGTGAATCTATCCATTGTCAACCGTATGTCGCTGTGACGCATAAGGCGTTGAACCACGTTGCAAGAATGTTCCGGTTGTGTGTCGCAAAGCGTGTACGTCGATTGTCCGGCCGTCGGCATCCACCTTTGGGATACCCGCAAGGTCCAAGTCCCTATGGAGTATCTTCACGAGTTATTGTGGTACACGAAACACTCTTGTCTTGCCGTCAACCTTGCCGCTCCCAGCGTGCCACGCTTTCAGTTCTTCGATTAAGTCGCCCCTTAATGGTAACGGCTCGGCTTTGTCGTTCTTGGAATCGCCCGTCGCAGCCGTCAGCCACCCGTCGCCAAAGTCAACGTCACGCCACCTCGGGGCTTCAAGTTCGCCACGTCGAAGCCCAGTGACTACCAGCGTCATGTAGATAAACCGTCGTTTGCGTCCCAGTAGTTCAAGTCGCTCTCGTTGCGAGTCACTCACCTTCGCCGTAAGTTCACCTTTTCGCGGCCCGCGTCGAATCGTAAGTGCGTCACGTAATGGGCGTCGCTCAACGCCCCATAATTGGCGATTCCATTTCATGACGAGGACTTCGGCAACGGTAGACGGGCAGCGAAGAATCGCACATGTGGATATGTGGTGTGAGCAACCGTAAACGCGAGACCTTCGATTAGCTCGACGGCAAATGAGTGGCACTAGAATAGCCCGTAGAACAAATTCCCATTTGAGGCTGATCCCAAACGATTGTCTTATCCTGCTGGTTTCTCCTCCGAAACGGATCGAGTTTCGCTTCTCGTGCCTCTTTCCTTGCAGGTTTCGTCGATGCCGCGATAATCCTTCCGTTCGGCGATTTGTTCGATAACGAGTCCACACATGGCATTGGAAGCAGGCAAGAAACTTGGTTCCTACGAGATTCTCTCGCCCCTTGGGGCGGGCGGTATGGGCGAGGTCTACCTTGCCAACGATTCCAAGTTGGATCGCAACGTCGCAATAAAGGTGTTGCCTGAGTTGATGACGCGCGACAAAGAACGGGTCGCTCGCTTTGAGCGCGAAGCCAAGTTGCTCGCATCGCTCAATCATCCAAACATCGCCGCGATCCATGGGTTCGACGACGCAGAGGGAACTCGTTTCCTTGTCATGGAGTATGTCGAGGGCGAAACGCTCGGAAACCATTTAAAGCACTGTCCCGTTGCTGTCGAAGATGCGCTCGACATTGCGAAGCAAGTCGCGGAAGGACTTGAAGCTGCTCATGAGCAAGGGGTCATCCACCGTGACCTAAAGCCCGCGAACGTAATGATTCGAGAGGATCGCACGGTTAAGGTGCTCGATTTCGGCATGGCGAAGGCGATAGCGGAGGAATCATCCGCAAGTACGGATGCGAATTCGCCAACGATAACGGCTAACTACACACGCCCCGGGGTTGTACTTGGCACGGCGGCGTACATGAGCCCAGAACAGGCTCGCGGACGATCTCTCGATAAACGCACGGACATCTGGTCCTTCGGATGTGTGCTCTACGAATTACTGACGGGCAAACGTACGTTCGACGGACAGACTGCTTCCGATGTCTTGGCTCAGATCTTGGAACGCGATCCAGACATGTCGGCACTTCCGCCCAATACACCGCCGAAGATCATCGACCTTGTTCGCCGGTGCCTGGAAAAATCTACGGGGCGCCGCTTACGGGACATCGGCGATGCCGTGCTCGAACTGGATGAAGCGATCAGTGCGCGGTCGTGGACCACTTCTGCGATCATGGCAGCGTCCGGAGCGATGTATGCAGGGTCAAAGCGAACGACGATGATCACATGGGGCTTATTGATTGCGTTGGGTGCGGCCATCTGTTTGCTCGGGACTTCGCTCGTCAAAAAGGATGTGGCGCCATCAACCACCAACACTCAAGATCGCCGCGTAGTGCGGATGTCCATCACGATTCCGGAGTTCATTCAACCCGACAGTATCCGGATTTCACCTACGGGCGGACTATTTGCTGCGATCGGTAATGTTGACGCGCGTGGTTCAGTAACAAAGTCTACGCAGGTTTTAACTCGATTGTTCGATGACAATGTCTTTCGTCCCGTTGGCGGGACATCAGGGGCGATCCATTTCTGCTTTTCGCCCGACGGGAAATGGCTTGCGTTTACAACTCATGCGGACAGGATGGAAGATGGCTACGAACTGTCAAAAACTGCCGTTGATGGATCATCGCCACCGCTTCACCTGGCGACAGTCGCTCTGAAGTGGCAGACGGGCACGGGCTCGTTTGCCGGTTTTTCTTGGAATCGCCAGAACGAAGTCATAATGGTGGATGGTGCCACGACTGCTCAAGCGATTTTGCACATTTCCGCGCAATCCGGCGACGCGAACATCATTGATTTGGCGGAGATCGCGACCAATGTGTACATGGGCCCCTATTCCCATATTCCAAATCGCGACGTGACGGTGTACAACGTCAACAAGTATGCAGGCGGTGTGTGGCAAATGACTGTCAGGGCGTTGGTTCCGGGAGAGAGTCAGCTACAAATGCTAGCTGAGGATGGATCGTCTGGGACGGTGACCTCGACCGGGCACTTATTGTACACGCGAGGACAACGGCTGTTGGCTACACGCTTCGATACCGAACATCTCCAGACCATCGGCGGTCCCGTAGCGATGGTTGACGGCCTGCGCACAAGACAAACTTGGGACAACGGAGCGTACGATCTTAGCAATGATGGAACGCTCATTTTTCTTCCAGGCGGACGCGTGGGCACGCAACGTCACCTGACCATCGTTGATAGCGATGGCAAGCTCACGGACGTCGTCCATCCTGGGCGGGCCTTGGAGGAGTCGGTAAGCGCTTCGCGCGACGGCAAGCACGCAGCCGTGGTGATCGCCAACTCCGCTGGTCTTTACGAACTGTGGGTCACTGAGTTTGATGTGCCGCGATTGAGGCGATTGGCGGCGGAGACTGATGGTGATTGCACGCAGCCGTTGTGGTCGAGGGATGGAAAATACCTCTACTATACATTCGACGGTGAAAGTACACGAGATGGCATCTACCGAAAGCGGACCGACGGAACCGGCGATGCAGAAAAGGTTATTCTAGCTCCTAGGGAACTTGGGATCTTGAAACCACACGCCATCTCTCCTGACGACAGCTTGCTCATTGTGGAACAATGGATTTCCGGAAGTAAATCGCTTCATTTTCTACGAGTAAACGAAGCGGGCGCAAAGGAAGTCTCTCTTGAGCCGCTTCTGTGGGACTCCCTTGACACCGACGGAGTCGACCTCTCACTTGACGGGAAATGGCTTGCCTATGGCTCCAATGAATCGGGCCGCAATGAGATATACATTCGATCATTCGGAGCGGACGGCTCACTCGGCAAAGCGATCCCTGCGACCACTCAAGGCGGCAGACGTCCTCGCTGGTCGCCAGATGGCAAGCTGATCTACTACCGGAAATCAACAGAGCTTATGGTCATGGATATTGATACGACCGAGGGAAGACCGACATCCGCGCCACGCGTTGCCGTTGATCTCGAATCCAAATTGCTAATCGCCGATGATTTCGCAACGCTCCCTGGCGGCAAGCTACTAATGATTCACAAGGGACCAGAGGAAGCAAAGCCAACGCACGTCGAGGTGATACTAAACTGGTTTGAAGAATTAAAAGCTAAGGTGCCTGTCGGAGCGAAACAATGACTCTCGCCACAGGAACCAAGCTCGGCTCCTACGAAATCCTCTCGCCCCTTGGCGCGGGCGGGATGGGTGAGGTTTATCTTGCGAATGATCCCAAGCTGGATCGAAAAGTCGCCATCAAAGTATTGCCGGAGTTGATGACACGAGACAAGGAGCGAGTCGCTCGCTTCGAACGTGAAGCCAAGCTTCTCGCGTCCCTGAACCACCCCAACATCGCAGCGATTCACGGGTTCGATGATTCTGACGGCACTCGGTTCCTTGTCATGGAATACGTCGAGGGCGAAACGCTCGGGAGCCACCTGAAGAACGGGCCCGTTGCAGTTGAGGACGCTCTCGATATTGCCAAACAGATTGCGGAAGCGCTCGAAGCTGCTCACGGGCAAGGCGTGATCCACCGAGATCTCAAACCTGCCAACGTGATGATTCGAGAGGATGGAACCGTCAAGGTGCTCGATTTCGGACTTGCGAAAGCGATGTCCGACGAACCATCCGGTCCTGCAAGCCCCAACTCGCCAACGATCACCGCTAACTTCACTCGTCCAGGTGTTGTACTTGGAACCGCCGCGTACATGAGTCCTGAGCAGGCGAGGGGCAGGCCGCTCGATAAGCGAACGGATATTTGGTCGTTCGGCGTGATGCTGTTTGAGTTGCTAACGGGATCATCGATCTTTCGCGGCGAGACGGCGACCGACTCGATGGGCGCGATCATGCACCAGGAGCCGGCGTGGTCCCAGCTGCCACCCGGTACGCCACCGACGATTCAGCTCCTTCTTCGTCGCTGCCTAACAAAAGACCGAAAAAGACGCCTACACGACATCGCCGACGCACGGATCGAGTTAGAAAACGCCATCGTCGATCCGACAAGTTCGTCCCTCGGACTGGCTGCCGTGGCTTTGGACTTGCAGCGGGGGCGTATCCCATGGCGATGGGTCATCGGGGCAGCCCTAGTATTTACAGCCATTGGCGCAGCATCGACTTGGCTCCTAACGCCCATCCCGGTCAAGCGCGTCGCTCGACTCACCATGTCGATTCCGCCGCAATACAAGTTGAGCAGATCGCCGCACCCAACA
>JAJRUK010000337.1 GCA_024277835.1 Planctomycetota bacterium
CACTGTTACCGCAGCGACGAGATCCTTCGACTCCTTCAGGTCGCCGAGGATTACGGATTCAGAATACAAACGCTCCAGCACGTTCTGGAAGGATACCGCATCGCCCCGGAGATCGCCCGTCACGGCGCTGGCGCATCCACGTTCGCCAGCATGTGGGCGTACAAAGTCGAAGCCTACGGAGCCATCCCCCATAACGCCGCACTCATGACCAACAAAGGCGTGAACTCCTCAATCAACTCGGATTCCGCCAACCTGATCCGCTACCTCGCGCAGGAAGCCGCGCAGTCGATCAAATGGGGAGACATGTCGGAAAACCAAACGCTTCGGCTCATCACCATCAACCCCGCGATGCAACTCGGGATCGACACGCGCGTCGGCAGTCTCGAAGTCGGCAAAGATGGCGACCTCGCCATCTTCAATGGCCACCCGCTTAACACGTTTAGTAAGTGCGTCATGACTCTCATTGACGGCGAAGTTTTCTTCGAACACCCGTCCCCCGCGCCGAGCGAACCGTGCAGCACATTCACGCCTGCGAACCCGAGCGGACTCGTCACGCCCAGCTCTGAGCGAGGCATGTATGCCATCGTCGGCGCGACCGTTCACCCCATCAGTCGCCCGGCGATTGAGGGCGGAACCGTCGTCATCATTGACAACAAGATTCACGCGGTGGGTATGGGTGTCTCCATTCCGCCGGGTACGAAGGTCATCAACGCGACCGGGCTTCATGTTTATCCCGGACTGATCGACGCTGGGTCAACGCTGGGTCGTAATGAAATCGGGTCGGTTCGAGCGACCCAAGATTCCCGCGACATCGCCACATTCGCCCCACATCTTCGCACGCTGAGTGCGGTGCATCCACACAGCGAACACATCGCCATCACGCGAGCCGCCGGGACCACAACGACGCTCGTCGCACCGTCCGGTTCGCGCATCGCAGGCCAAAGCGCCGTCATCCACCTCGACGGATGGACCGCACCACAAATGTCGCTCGTCGATACGTTCGGACTACACATGACCGTCCCATCGCTCCCCGTTCATCTTCGCGGCGACGACAAGCGCAAGAAAAAGGCCAAAGAAGATCACGAAAAGGCCGTCAAAGAACTCGACGACTTCATGGCCAAGGCAAAGCACTACGCGAAGGTAACAACGCTCGCCGAAAGCGACCCGGCGATCACTTTCGAAACCGACCTCCGCCTTGATGCGATGCTGCCCTACATCCGCGGCGAGAAACCAGTCGTATTCAACGCACGAAACTATAAGCAAATCCTCGACACGCTCGAATTCGTCGAGAAAAACGACCTCAAGTGCATTCTAAAAGGCGCAACGCAGGCGTGGAAGCTCGCTGACACACTCGCCGAAAAAAACATCCCGGTCATCCTCGGCACACCGCTTAGCTATCCCAGGGGACAGTTTGAACCTTGGGATTCCATCTACAAGTGCGCAGCCACGCTCCACAAAGCGGGCGTGAAGTTCTGTTTCGCATCAGAAGAAGCGTCCAGCGCCTATGACCTCGGTCGACAAGTCGGCATGGCTGTCGCGCATGGACTACCGAGGGATGTCGCAGAGCGCGCCGTAACGCTTGGTGCTGCAGAAATACTGGGAATCGAAGACAGGCTTGGGTCGATCGAAGTTGGAAAGCTGGCAGACTTGATCGTCACAACCGACACGCCGCTACAAACAACGAGTCAGGTGAAAAACGTTTTCATCGCAGGAAGGCCGATCGATCTATCTAACATGCACCAGCGCAACTACGAAAAATTTCGCAACCGCCCGGACCCGGACCTTCCGCCAATCCCCGACCTCGTCGGACCGCCAAGTCTGACCAACCGCTAGAGCGTTTGACACTTAAGTGTTGCGCCCCCCTCGATCTCCCCTTAGTAAAGGGGGAGCGGAAGAACGAGTCCGCTCAAGCTGACTGTTACATGATCTAGACTGCAATCGCCGCGGGCACATCGGATTCAATAATTAACCGGTCTATCAACTCCACCAGCTCCGCCAACTGGGGCTTGGTAATCTGTGCGCTCGCGCCGACGGCCTTGCATTTCTTTTCGTTGTCGACGCTCACGAGCGAGCTGAAAATGATCACAGGAAGGTCTTTCATCGCCGCGTGCTCTTTCAGTCGCTTCGTCAGAAACAGACCGTCCATCCGCGGCATTTCAATGTCTGTAATGACAAGCGAAAACGTCGGCGTGCCGTTGGTCGCCACGTCCTGCTCAAGCGCCTCCCACGCCTCTTGCCCGTCCGTGCAGACCACCAGATTCGTGTACCCGGACTTTACGACGTTGCTCTGAATCAGCTTCCGCATCACAGCCGAGTCCTCAGCGAGCAGAATCCGCTGATCCCCACGCTCGAAGTTTTTCTCGATCCGAGAGGCGCTCTCTTCGAAGAGGTCCACGCCGCCAATCTCGAACACGATCTGCTCGAAGTCGAGCATCAAGACCATGTGATCGTTGATATGGGCGACCGATGTGACCGGTGCATCCTGAACGCCGTCAACCGCCGGAACAGCGGTCACGTTCTTCCAACTCACCCGATAGATTTGCTCGACGGTGGTTACGCTGAATCCGACGCGAACGTCGTTGAACTCCATAATGATCGTCTTGCACTCGCCGTCATCGCCCCCACTAAGGTGCAGACATCGACTAAGATTGATCAATGGTGTAACGATGTTGCGAAGCTGGAAGACACCGTCCATCGCCTCAGGCGACTCCGGTAACTTTGTCAGCTCAACAGGCTCAATGACTTCCCGCACCTTCGCGACGTTCACGCCATAGCGCTGTTCGCCGAGGGTGAAGACCAGAATCTCGAGTTCATTCGTGCCCGATTCAAGAAGAATGCCTTGCTGGTTGGGTTCGCTCACTTGATTTCTCACAGGTCGTTATCGGATGAGACCACCTCGCCACGCGGCGCGGTCGCCAAACGTCTATCGGAGTCGCCCCGCCACCACTTCAAGCGACCCACCAGACTCCGTTTGGAGCGGGAAGAGACGACAATAACCGGGCGTTGACACAATTCGCTCATACATCTACCGTGCGACCGCGGCGGCGGAACCGACAGAACCACCTCAATAACAGCAACGGATCGAGCATCAAGCATGCCCAAAACGCTCTACCTTATCGATGGCCACTACCAGATTTATCGGGCGTTCTACGGTCTGCCCCAGCAACTCACCAGCCCCGCCGGTGAACCGACGGGCGCAACGCACGGATTCTGCGCGATGCTCTTCGCCCTGATCCGAACGAGAAAACCCGACTACCTCGCAATGACGATGGACGTGAGCGACAAAACCGTCTTCCGCTGCGACATCGACTCTCAGTACAAGGCGAACCGTGAGCCGCCTCCGGAAGAACTCACCATACAGGCCGACCGCATTGTCCAGATCATTCAATCAATGAGCATTCCGCTCCTGCGCCTCAGCGGGTACGAGGCCGACGACATCATGGCCACTATCCCCGAGATGCTCCATGAAGACGACATCGAAATCTTCCTCGTCAGTCGCGACAAAGACCTGCACCAATTGCTCAGCGACCGCGTCCGCCTGTTCGACCCCACCAAAGGCGAAGTCCTCGACCCCGCTTCGCTTCTAGAAACCAAGGGCTACACCCCCGAGCAAGCCGTCGAAATCCAGACGCTCGTTGGCGACTCGACAGACAACATCCCGGGCGTTCCCGGCATTGGGCCTAAGACCGCAGTGAAACTTATCAACAAGTATGCGACAGCGGAGGCGGTTCTTGAGCACGCCGACGAGCTGACGCCCAAAATGAAAGAGCGCGTCAAAGCCTACGCCGAGCAGTTGCCGAAGACGCGTAAGCTGGTGACGCTACGGCGCGATACGCCCATCGAATTCGCACTCGACGCCTGCAACGTCAAGAACTTCGATACGACAACGCCCCGCAAAATCTTCGACGAACTCGGCTTCACGCGTATGATCGATTCGCTGGCCGCACTCAACGGCGATGACGCAGAAAAGCCAAACACGACTTCAATTCAGCCAGCAACCCCCAACTCAAACACGGGCGAGTTCGACTATCGCCTCATCGACTCACCGGACGCGCTCAAAGGTCTCGCGGTGGTCCTTGCAACGCAAAAGTGCTTCGCCTTCGACACCGAAACCACCGGGCTAAACCCCGTGTCATCGTTACTCGTTGGAATCTCGATCTCATGGGAGGCGGGCGTCGCGTATTACATCCCCGTCCGCGCCTCGATGGGCGACGTGTTGCCCATTGAGATCATCGCCGAGCATCTGGGACCGATTTTCAAAAA
>JAJRUK010000024.1 GCA_024277835.1 Planctomycetota bacterium
AAGACGCACCGCGAGAGGATCACTCACATCGACAGGCCCCATCCCTGCGATCGCATCAGCCAGCGCACTCGCTCGCACGAGCGCAATCGCGTCGTCATCGGGTGCGGCGTCGCCGCCACCGACAAGGAGATTCCCCTCGACATCGAACGCCAGCGGACTCCCACTTAAAACGTCCACCAAAAGCACCCCGTCCGCCTCGAAGTCTACCGCCATCCCCCCGGAAAGCGCCGCCATCCAGTCAGCCGCCGCGAACATCTTCACCGCGCCGGTCCCGCTCGGACCGATCGAAGAAAACCCGTTGGCGGTGTAGAGATTCCCCGCCCCGTCGAGCGCAATTCCGCCGGCTGCTCCACCGATGTTTTGTAGGACGGTCGTATTTGTCCAGTTCGCAGAATTCGCATCCGTCGTGTCAAGAACTGTCACCGCGCTGCCGTTGGTAAAGTCGCTGTTGGCAAGGATCAACCGATTGCCGTCCATCCACCGGGCCACGAAGTGGTTCGCGACGACCCAGTCGCCCGTCAACGTCGAAAAATCAAAAACCCCGACTTGAAAATCAACGAACGATGCCCCGCCGTTGTTCCCGACCGCAATCCGCGACCCGTCCGGCGAAACGGTGACAAAAGCTGCCCCGAACGAAGCGATATCCGCCCCGGGCAGCGTGCCTAGCAATAAAAAACTTCGCCCACCCGCCGAATCTTCGACGTAAACATCCGCCCCCACCAGGGCAACAATCCGACCGTCAGCCCCAACGTCGAACACCGACGTCCCCACAGGAAGCTCGAAAATTTCCATGTTCGAGTACAACTCAAACAAATCTGCGCGGGCGCTGGTCGCACCAAGCGAACACGCCATCATCGCGGCTACAAGAAAACCTACGCCCCCCCTGCCCAAGAACCTGCTACGTCTACCTGACATCACTTCCGCCTCTCTTTGGCGCAGCACTCTCCACGAGGCAGTCCGCCAACAAAAAAATCCCGGCGCTTCTCGATTGAGAGCGCCGGGATTCCAAATGCCAATTAGTCTGTTCAAGGCGGCTGCGCAAAAGACGCACGACACAACAAGAACATGTCAAAGCATGGAGTACAGCGCTCCACACACCGAGAGCACCACAACCAAAACATCAATCACCGGCAGGTTTTCTGGCTTTCGGATCGTCCTACTCATCGCGCCTTCTCCGCTCGAAAAACAACTGAAAACAAGGCGTTTTCAGCACAAGAGCGAATGGCTTCCTGCGACTTTCGTACCCGATTACAGCGGCGGGTCCGCGGTGGATTTTCACCACCTTCCCTCGTTGGCTCGGCATAAGTGCCGAACACCGGCAATCGCGAACTATTCAATTGTCAAACAACAGGCTTGTCCCTATCGATTCGGCAGTC
Organism: Planctomycetota bacterium; assembly: GCA_024277835.1. Lineage (GTDB taxonomy): Bacteria > Planctomycetota > Phycisphaerae > UBA1845 > UBA1845 > JAJRUK01. Next base: position 1,377 of record JAJRUK010000024.1, read on the forward strand.
TGCCAAAACCACCCGCCCGTGTCAAGAACTTTCTGAAAAAGTCTCAGAAGTCGCTCGGGCTAATATTCTTTCTCGTCCCCCGTGGAAACGGTGAACACCCCGCTCCCTCCGGATCCAACCTCGTCGTCCTCGTCAGCTTCGTACCCCTGTTGCACGTCAGCCGCGACGGACGCCTTGAGCGCGTCCCATTCTTCGACCGTCATCAGTACCTCGCGAGCCTGCGATCCTTTGTACTCGCCCACAAGCCCCGCCTCCGACATTTGATCGATCAGTCGCGACGCCCGCGAATAACCAATCGTTAGTCGCCGCTGAAGCAAGCTCACGCTTCCACGCTTCGACTCGCAGACGATCCGCACGCCCTGATCAAACAGCGGATCGCGCAACTCCGACCCCGCATTTGCATCGGCTGTCCGAATGCGCATCAGCTCAGGGTGGAACTCGGGCTTGGCCCGCGAAGCTAAGTCGTCCAGGACCGCATGAACCTCGTCATCCTCGAGATACGTCCCCTGTGATCGGATCAGCTTATGTGAACCGGGCGGCAGAAAGAGCATATCGCCCTGCCCGAGTAGCACTTCGCAGCCGTTTTGATCCAGCACGATGCGAGAGTCCATCCGTGAAGACACGCGGAAACAAATCCGCGTCGGCAAGTTCGATTTAATCAGCCCCGTCACGACCTTGGCCTCGGGTCGCTGCGTCGCGACGATGATATGAATGCCCACCGCCCGCGACTTCTGCGCGAGTCGCGACAGATGATGCTCCACCTCTTTCGCTGAGGTCATCATCAGGTCGGCTAGCTCGTCAATGAAAATCACGATAAAGGGGAGGTGCGTCGGGATCGACTTCTTCTCGATTTCGTCCGCCGGTTCAAACCGCTCGTAGATTTTTTCTGCGCCGAGGTTGTTGAACGAATCGATATTCTTAACCCGCGCTTCGGCAAGAAGCTCGTACCGCTCCTCCATTTTCGTCACAGCCCACTCAAGAATGCGCTCCGCCTTCTGCATATCCGTCACGATCGGGCACATCAGGTGCGGAACATCCTTGAACTGACTCATCTCGACCATCTTCGGGTCGATCAGAATCATCTTGACGTGGTCGGGACGCTTGGTCATCAGCAAGCTGAGAATGACAGAGTTAAGACAAACGCTCTTTCCTGATCCGGTTGTCCCCGCGATGAGTGCGTGGGGCATTTTCGTGAGGTCCGCGACAAGGGCTGCCCCCCCCGCGTCTTTTCCCAGAAACAGCGGGAGGTTCATTTCGCTGGCTTTCTTACCGGCGAGTGTCATCAGCTCTCTCAAACGCACTTTTTCTTTTTCAATGTTGGGGACTTCGATGCCGACGG
>JAJRUK010000338.1 GCA_024277835.1 Planctomycetota bacterium
CAATGTGGACTCACTCCACACGATCAACGGGATGACACTGATGGCCTACGGGCGGATGCATCGCGTGCTATTGAGCAAGTTTGTGCAAAACGTTGTGCAACTTACGCTGACGGGGATACTGATTTCGCGGTATGAGGTGGTCGGCGTGATCGTCGCCCTTGGAATCGGGCACGCGGCTCGGAGTCTCTCACTGATATGGAGCGTGCGCGGTCTAAAGACCGATGGGCGACTGCTACCGCCGAGGGTTTACTATGTCAGTCAAGTCTTGGTTTTGGTGGCTGCGGTTGCTGCGTATCAACAGGATGGGATGGGCCTGCTGATCGCATTTGCATCGACGGTGGCTTTCGGAGTCGTGCTTTGGTTTGCGGGCGGCCTCCGAAAAGATGATCTTTATAGGCTTATTCCTCGGCGTAAGGCCAAGGATGGAGGGACTCCGTGAGGCGCGTTCTGCATTGCCTTAGTACCGTCGATATCGGGGGTGTTGAGACGAAGGTTCTGGAGTCGCTCATCCACTTCGCGACGAAAGGCTCGCGATACGAACATTTTCTCTGCGCATTTCGCGGTGGGCGACTAGAGGATACGATGGTCTCCGCGTTGCGCGAGGCGGGCGGTCATTGCGAAATCCTTGGGCGTCGATCACGATTCGATCTTGCGTTTATGCGAAGTTTGCGGCAAGCGGCGGAGAGGATTCAGCCCGACATCATCCATGCCTATAACCCCGGGGCGTCGCTTTGGACGCGCGTGCTTTTGGGCGGTCGTCTCGACTGGCGACCTCTGGTTCACTGCGGCGGAATTCGGGCGGCCAGTGAGTTTAAGTGGCGAATGCTTGAGCGTGCGTTGCTGGGCAGGACGGCGGGATTCGTTTTCAACTCTGAGGCAACGCGAAGTATCTGGAAGCGGCGACTTCCGATTCGCTGTCCGTGCAAGACCATTTACAATGGTGTCTCGGGTTCCAGCCAAAGCAGCGTTGATCCACCGCCTCCCTCGCCGTTTGTGTTACTGACGGTCTGCCGGATGACGCCGATTAAGTCTATCGAAACGCAGTTTCGCGCGCTCGCCATTCTTCGCGACCAAGGTCAGACCGACGTTCGCCTGATCGTCGTCGGCGATGGTCCGACGCGCGCGGGGCTTGAGAGAGAAGTGGACAATCTTGGCCTCCGCGACGCGGTTCGGTTTGAAGGTTTCCAGTCTAAACCTGAAGAATACCACGCCAGAGCGCATGTATACTTGTGTACCTCCTACAATGAGACGTTCAGTCAAACGCTCGCGAAGGCGATGGGCGACAAGATGGTCTGTATCGCGGGGTGCGTGGGCGGTCCGTCGGAAATCATCGAGGACGGCGTGAGCGGCTTTCTTTTGCCATGCACCGAGCCGGTCCCGCCCTCGCTGAAGCGTATCGTGCCCGGTTCGGTGTACGACGCCGTCGCGAAAGCGTTTCGCCCGCCCTTGGGCGTCGATCCGGTCGTTCTAGCGGCGAAAATAGCCGAAATACGTAACAGGTACGACGAACTTGGGCCGATGCGCCTGGCTGCACAGAAGAGAATATCGGATCGCTTCAGCCTGGACCAATATTGTAACGCGATACAGGCATTCTACGATGAGCTATAAAGCGGTTTCAGTTTTCGTCGATCCCCGGTCAGCCATACAGCCCAGTAGCAATTCCGCGCAACACACGTCGATCGAGGTACGTCGATGAGGGGCTTGGTCGCGCGTTGCATCGAGGCGGCGTGGTCGCGAGACGTCGCACGACATTATCGTGATGCCGTCGCGCTGGAGACCTGCGGGCGGAAGGGGATTGAGGCGTTCCAGCTCGTTAAGCTCAACCGGTTGCTCGAACACTTTCGGTCGATGTCGTTCTATGCGAAGCTCCTTGCCGACGCTGGTTGCAACGATAAGCCCCTAACCTCCGTGGGCGATCTTTCGCGACTCCCACGGATATCCAAGGCTGTTATCACTGCCAACCTCAGCATCATCGCCGATTCGCCCTTCGCGCATCGCCGCGAGAGCACGAGCGGTTCGACGGGAAAAAACTTCGTCTTCTATCAAAGTCGGTCCAGGCAACCGGCGCAGCGCGCAGCGCTACGCCAAGGTCGCGAGTGGGCGGGGATCGACCACTTCAACGATCGGACGGTTGTGATCTGGGGAATGTCTCCGCCGGTGAGCGCGATGGCGGGTCGACGACAGGATTTGATTCGTCTGCTTATGGGGACGACGCTGCTTCAAGGATACGGGCTGGATTCGCAGCAGTGTCTCGACCATTGGCAGACCATTAACCGAATCAAACCCCATGTCATCGAGGGTTATCCGAACTATCTTCTGGCGATGGCCAACGAGGGCGCGAAGGCAGGAATCACACTGCACCGGGCGGAAAACCTTGTCTGCTCGGGCGAGACGCTTTTCGATGAGACCCGTGAAACGATCGAGGGCGTGTTCCGGGCGCCGCTTCACAATCGGTATGGGTCGCGCGAGTTTTCGTCTATTGCGCACCAATGTCGCGAGCGCAGTGCGATGCATATTCATCCCCAGCGCTTTATTGTGGAATCGGATTCGGACGGCGACTTGCTTATCACCGACCTGGACAACTTTGCGACACCTTTTATACGATACAAAGTCGGCGACGCTGGCCGGGTCGAGTTCACGGAGTGCGCTTGCGGACGTTCCCTGTTCAGCATTGTTGCGATGGCGGGTCGAACGCACGACGTCATCCGCACGCCGTCCGGCAAGCTGCTGCCCGGTCAGTTTTGGACGACGCTTTCTCGGAGCGTCGAGGGGATCGAGGAGTTTCAGCTTATTCAGCGTTCCCCGTCGGACCTGGAGTTTCGTATCAAAGTGACCAATGCGTATGACGATCGGTCGGAGGCGGTTCTTCAAAAAAAAGTCGAGTCGGTGACGAGCGGGGAGATCGCGCTCACCATTGTAAAGGTCGATACGATCGAACC
>JAJRUK010000339.1 GCA_024277835.1 Planctomycetota bacterium
ATCAACCCGGCGGTGATGACGATGGTCGAAAATCTGTGCGCACCCATGCGTGCCTCCGTTCGTGTCTGGCGGTTCAATCTGCTGCCTGATGTATGGAGTTGTAACGAAACGGGGCGAGCAATTCAAGGTCCGTCCTAAGAGAACCCTTTCTGCTCGTACGAATCCGTTGGCAGACTGGGCATCGTGGCAGCCTGAAGCTATGATGCAACCCGTTCGCACGCGCTGGCGCGTACGGCGCAGTTACACGGAGAATACAAGCGTGACGACTACAACATCGCCCTCACTTGAAGAGCGCACAGCCAAGGCGAAGACACGCCTCGATGAGCAAACGCGCGAAATTGTTCAATGGCACTTCGACCCCAAGACGGGTTGTCCGTTCTGGTTGGACTACGCCTCAAAGCTAAGTTGGGATCCGCGGAAGGAGGTTCAATGCTACGACGACCTCGACAAGTTTGATCCGTTTGAAGACGAATGGCTACGCGGTGGCCCGGTCCGTCGATGGGTGCCCAAAGCGTACGCCGACAAACCGGTCTTCACGTTTGAAACCGGCGGCAGCACGGGTGTGCCCAAGAGTCGGATCAGCATCGACGACTTCCGCATCGACTACGAACTCTTTAGCGAAACACTTTCGGACGACGCTTTTCCGCGCGGCAAAGATTGGCTGATGCTCGGTCCGACCGGTCCGCGGCGGTTGCGGATGGCCGTCGAACATCTCTGCCAGCATCGCGGCGGCATTTGCTTTCACGTTGACCTCGACCCGCGATGGGTCGTCAAACTCGTCAAGAGCAGTCGCATGCAACTCATGCACGAGTACCGCGACCATGTGATCAATCAGGGGCTGACGCTGCTTCGTGCGCATGAGGGAATCGAGTGTTTGTTCACGACGCCCAAGTTGCTCGAAGCACTATGCGAGCGAGTGTCGCTCGCGCGGATGGGAATCAAGGGCGTCTTCTGCGGCGGCACACAACTCACCGCGCAGTTTCACCGCTTCGCCAGAGAAGAACTTCTCGAAGGCAAGGTCGAATTCGTTCCGACGTATGGCAACACGCTGATGGGCTTAGCTTGTCACAAACCTTTTGACCCGGCGGATAACTACAGCATCACCTACCACCCGCCGAGTCCGCGCGCAATGATCGAAATCGTCGACCCGAAAGAACCAACCCGCGTTGTCGAATATGGCCAAGTCGGTCGCGCTCGATTGACCACCCTCACCAAGGAGTTTTTCGTCCCCCGCTTCCTCGAACGCGACGAAGCCGTCCGCCGTCCGCCCTGCGAAAAATATCCCTGGGACGGCGCGGGCGACGTGAGACCCTTCTCCGGTTTCGCCAAGCCGATCGTTGAAGGGGTGTACTAATGCTACACATCCCCATCCTTCGTCACGGCCAACCCTACGAAAGCGTCGAAAAGGTCGAGCTTGTTCATCATGCGACGGGCGAACCGATCGCCGCGGTCAGTCAAGCCAACAGCGGCATGGTCGTGCGAGATATCAATCGCATCGACGACACGATTCTCGAGCGTTTCTCCGTCGGCGAACTCATCGACATCTGCAAACGCGCCGGCGAGCGGTTTGTTAGTGGCGCGCTCCCCATCGGCGACCAGCAGCAAACGTACGACGACTACATTCTGAACCTCTCCGCGACCACGGGCATGCCGCATAGCTACTGCCACGCCAACGCACAAAAAATCAAGCGCGTTCTCACCGAGATGCACGTCGTGATCGCCGGGCTGACGCGGGGGTTTGATCTATCGATTATCGACAAGGGCTACGGCGACGACGGCGGGCGGACGCTGAGCTATTTTCGCGACGGGCGAACGTTTGGCGCGGTCTTGCCAAGCAATTCGCCGGGCGTACACGGACTTTGGATACCCGCGATCGCGCTCAAAGCACCGATCGTGCTCAAACCCGGTCGCGAGGAACCCTGGACACCGCTTCGCATCATCGAAGCGCTCGCGGCTGCGGGAATCCCTCGTGAGGCGTTCGGGTTTTATCCCACCGATCACGCCGGCGCAGGCGAACTGCTTCGAGGCGTGAGTCGGTCGATGCTTTTTGGCGGCGCAGACACGACAGCCCCGTGGAAGGGCGACCCGCGCGTCGAAATCCATGGCCCAGGTTACAGCAAAGTGATTCTCGGCGACGACACGGCCGACGACTGGGAAAAATACGTCGATATCATGGCGGGTTCGATCGCAGCGAACGGCGGTCGATCATGCATCAACGCATCAGCCATCTGGACGCCGCGCCACGGAAAAGCCATCGCCGAAGCGCTCGCAACGAAGTTCGCAAAGATCGAACCGCTTGCTGCGGATGATCCCAATGCGGTAATCGCCGCCTTCGCCAATCAAGCGATGGCAACGAGCATGTCGGAGATGATCGACTTCGAGCTAAAGTCACCCGGTGCGATGGATGTGACGGAAAAAGTTCGCGGTTCGCATCGACTGGTGACAAAGGGACGCGTTTCGTACGTGCTTCCGACGATCATCTGGTGCGAAGACAGAGAGCACGCCCTCCGCAACCGCGAGTTTCTTTTTCCGTTCGCATCGGTCGTCGAGTGTCCGACTGCGGAGATGGCCAGCGAGATCGGTTCGTCCCTAGTCGTATCCGCCATTACAAAAGATCAAAACCTCATCAACGCGCTGATGACTTCACCGAACGTGGACCGCCTCAACATCGGCGCGATCCCGACGTATCAACTAAGCTGGGACCAACCGCACGAGGGGAACTTGTTTGAGCATCTGTATCGTCAACGAGCGTTCCAGGTGGACCCGGCTGCGTAGGCTCTGCCCCATCCTGACGGACCCCGACCATCGAACCGACCGACATGCATAAAAACGCCGCCACATCGCACGACGAAAGTTTGCCCGACATCCTCCGTCATTCGCCAACCCGGGTTGTCTTCGGGGCGAATTCCCTCGCGAAGGTTGGCGAAATCGCTGCGAAAGAAGGAGCGACGCATGCCCTGCTGGTTTCCGATCCGGGTATCGTGGCAACGGGTCACGTTGCACGTGCGGTCGAATCTCTCCAACGTGCCAACGTCAACGTAACCGTCTTTGATGGTGCGGCTGAGAACCCAACGACGAAACATGTCGAGGCTGGCGTCGCCGTCGCGGAAAATGCCGAAACGTCGAATCAACCGATCGACATGCTCATCGGACTCGGCGGCGGCAGCTCGATGGACTGCGCAAAAGGAATTAACTTTCTTCACACCAACGGCGGGACCATGTCAGACTATTGGGGCGTCGGCAAGGCGACCAAGCCCATGCTGCCCATGATCGCGATTCCCACGACGGCAGGGACCGGTAGCGAGGCCCAATCGTTCGCGCTCATCAGCGACCCCGACACGCATCAGAAAATGGCGTGCGGAGACAAGAAGGCTGCGTGCAGGGTCGCGATTCTCGATCCCGACCTGACGCGAACACAACCGCCAATCGTCGCAGCCATGACCGGGATCGACGCGATCTCGCATGCGGTCGAAACGGCGGGGACCAAGAACCGAAACGAGGTTTCGCTGGAGCTATCGCGGCAAGCGTGGGTGCGACTCGATCGAGCGTTTACGTCCGCGATGGCTGACCCGAATGACGACGACGCTCGCGCCGATATGCTCATCGGCGCTCACCTCGCCGGGGCAGCGATTGAGCAATCAATGCTCGGAGCAGCCCACGCCTGCGCCAACCCGCTGACGGCAAGGTTTGACCTGCCGCATGGTGCCGCGATCGCGATCATGCTGCCCCACGTCGTCCGTTTCAATGCCACCCGCTGTCATAACCCCGACCAACACAACCCCGACCAACATAACCCCAACCCAAAGAACCCCTACGCCTCAATCGCCGATGACCCGAAC
>JAJRUK010000340.1 GCA_024277835.1 Planctomycetota bacterium
ATTGTCTTTCGATCCGTCGGGCGACGATCGTCCCGCGCGAGGCGATCGACCGGGTGCGAGAACTGATCGGTGAGAAGAAATACCTCGAGGCGATTGAGTTCACCGCGGACGACCCGAGCATGATCGGATACGTTCTTAACTGCGGTTTGTTGGAATCGGCGAACGGGTTTGATGCGATGGAGCGTGCTGTCGAGGATTCTCTTGAAGAACGATCGTCGCGTTTTTTTCGAAAAATTGAGTATCTGGGCGTGATCGGAAACGTCGCGCCGATGATCGGATTGTTTGGAACGGTTCTGGGGATGATTCTACTTTTTGCCGAGATTCATGCTGCCGACGGATTGCCGGGGGCGGCTGTTGTGGCGGATCGGATGGCGATCGCGCTCATCACGACTTTTTGGGGACTGGCCGTGGCGATCCCCGCCCTAAGCATTTACGCCGTTTTTCGAAATCGTATCGATGTACTGACGGCTGAGTGTGCGCTCACGGTCGATCGCATGTTGACGGTGTTTGGACCGGGCAAGAGTGCGGTGATCTCCAACGAATCGCAAGGACCATCGAAGTAGCGGAGACTGCAATGCGATACAAATCACGACGAGAACCGCCCGGGCAGATTGCGTTTAACGCAACGCCGCTTTTTGACATGATGTTTACGCTGACGATCTTTTTCATGCTGGTTTGTCGGTTATCTTCTGCGGAACAGGTGCGGATGGAGCTTCCCAAGCCCGCGGAAAGTCAGGCCGAGATCGCGACGCTGCCGGATCGCGTGATTATCAACTGTCGTCTTGGTCGCGATCCGCAAACGGCGAAGTATAGCATCGGTCCCAATGCACCTCAGCCGCTTAACGCGATCGCCGAGCGACTTGTACGACTGAAACGGCGGTCGCCGAACCTCGAAGCGGTGGTTCTGGCGGATAAGCGACTGCACTATTCGCACGTGCGGGCTGCGATGCGCGTGGTGGCGGAGAGCGGTATCAAAGTGCTGAACGTCGTCGCGCATGTCGGGGAGGTTGAATAGCGTGAGCGAAGGATCGACGTCAACGAAGGCGCATTCGCGAGAGAAAGAGTCTCGGCGTGCGCGGAAGCGCTCTCGCGACAAGCGCCGGCGCGGGGATGCGATTCGTATCAACATGGCTCCGATGATTGATATGACTTTCTTGCTGTTTAGTTTTGTCATTGTGACGAGTACGTTCGAGCGTCCGGAGGGCGTGCTTGCGTCGCAACTTCCCGAACAATCATCCGGACCAACGGTGGCGCTGCCGTTTAGTCCGATCGTTATTCGGCTGACGCAGACGGGGGACGGCGAAAACGATTTCGCGATCGCCATCGACCGGGTGACGCAGACGATTGCGGGTTTGGACGAACTCCCGCCGATTCTGCGGCAGCTTCGCGGTCAGCCAGGGTTCGATGAAACGACTCCGGTAGTGATTGTGGCAGAGGATGAAGTGCGGTGGGATCATGTGGTCGCGTGCTGGAACGCGGCGCTACTGGCGGGATGCGAGAACATTGCCTTTGCACAACCTTAGACGAATCACCTATTGCCTAGGATTGGTTTTGCTTGCCGGGAGCTCTTCCGCGCAAGAAGGCCACAGGAAAGCTCCTGCTGAACAGCGGCGGTTGGGGTATGGACTGTTTCGCGAGGGATTGAAAAAACGCGGGCTGACTGAACTTCTAGCGCTGCATATGAAGGACTATCCGCCGGAGAGTCCGGTGGCGGTCTTGATGATGGAGCGAGAGGTCAAGCTCTCGGAGTCGCGCGACGCGGCGGTTAATCCGAAAGTTCGCAAGGCGGTGCTTGCGGAAGCGAACGACCTTCTTCGGCAGATCATTGAGGAGTCGCCGGGAGACCTGCGGCGGTTTGATTGGCTTTTGGCACTGGGGCGGTCTTTGTTGTATGAGGAAGCTGCGCCGTACTCTTCTGCGATTCTGTATGTCGGGGGAACCGCCAGCGATCGCGAGACGCTGCGACGCGTAACTGAGCGATCGGTGAAGACGATTCGCAACCTGGGTCGCCAGCTCGCAGCCGAGTATGCGCGCGTTGACCGGATGAGCGCCGCCGAGTTCGAGGCGCTCGAGGCGAGCGGTGTTCTGGATACGCTGGATCGCGTTTCACCGCAGGCGGACTATCTATTGATCTGGGGTCTGTTTTACGACGCGGTGGGTCGCGAGCCTGATGATGCTGTGCGTGTAAGCGAGCTAAATGAGCTACTTTCGACGCTGACCGCCAGACCTGCGATTCTTAACACGCCTCAAGATCAAAACCCCGTTCAGATTCCGGCGCTACTGGTCGCGGGGATGTCGCAGCGTCGATTGAACGATCACCATCGTGCGCGTGAATATTTCGACCGGGCGAGGGCAGCTTACGATCGGATCGCCAACGCCGATGAAAAAGAGCGGATGCGGCAGTTGATTACGCTTGGTGAAATCGAAAGCGTTCAGAACAATCGTGACGACGGACGGTTTCCGGCGGCGAGGGCGTCACTTGATCGGTTAGAGAAATTGATCGACGAAGCGCCGGGGCATCACTCGGTGGATCCGTTTCTTCTGCGAACGTCGCATGCGCTGTTGTCACGATCGCTTCGTCTTGCGCGGGCAGCGTCTGCCGCTCACTTCGGTCGAACAGAAGAAAGCGACGCATATCGGGCCAGTGCGTGGAAGCCCCTAGCAGCACTAACGCTTTCGGTTCCAGATCGGCGCAGCGAATTGTACGCGACGGTCTATCGCCAGTTCGCACCGGATGCGAAACCGGAAGCGATGGACCCGTTCGAGCGGGTTGCGTTGATTGTTGGGCTAACTGTTGATGAGAACTACGATCGCGCGTTTGAAGTCGCGGATGCTTTTCTCGATAACGCTGCCCCGGACGAACAGATTCTCGTGCCGGACGTTCTCTATCAAGTCGCCCTCGGGCATTATCGGCATAATGATCGCGCGAAGGCTGCGACTTTCTTCCTGCGGATCGCGCGTGAGTACAGCGCGTGGCCTGATGCGCTGCGAGCGGGGGAACTCGCCGTCAAGCTGAGTTATGCGGAGTATCAAGCGGCGAGCGATGCGACGAAGGCGTTCGCGCAGGCGACGTATCAGTCAGCCATGCGAACGCTTCTGGATAAGTATCCGAAGTCATCGCAAGCGAAATACTGGCGTTTTTTCTACGCACAAGCTCTCCTGGATCAAGGGGACGCGGATGGCGGTGCGGCTTCTTTGGCGATGGTTGGGTCAGCGCATCCGTTTTATCTTGAGAGCCTTGCGCTTCGCGTGCGCGCGATCGCCCGACAGCTTGAAACCAATCGTGACTCGTTCGATTCTTCGCCAACCCCGATCGATCTCATGCATGCCTACGAGCGATTGGTCGCGTACGGTGCTGAGGCGCGTGGCAGGGGTGTCGATGGTGCGGCAGCGCGTCGGTTGAGCGGCGTTCGCGCGACGGCGCTGGTGACGATGTGCGAGGCGCTGATTCTTCCGAGCGTTGGCGAGTACCGACGAGCGGTCGATCTGTTGGCGAAGTTTGAAGATCGCTTTCCGAATCAGGAGGTGCTGTTGGCCCGACTGTGGCGTGTTCGACTTCTCGCCTATGAAGCGCTCGGGGAACTTGAGCAGGTTGCTCGGTCGATTCCGAAGTATATAGCGTCAGACCGCCGAGGCGCTGGCGAGACGCTTCAGGCGCTTCACGCTGCGACGATCGATGAGTTTCGCCGACTTCGCGAGCTGGGCCACGTCGCCGCTTCACACAAAAAGGCGATGACTGCTCTGACGCTATCGCAGCAACTTTCAGCCTGGGCGAAGAATCCAGACAGCTCGGTATCGCCAGCGGAGAAGCGACAGATCGCGTTGCAGCTTGCGGAGGCAAACCTCTATGCGGGTGACGTGAATCGTGCGAACGAACTGTTCGGAATTCTCCTGCCGGATGGAAAGGCGATCGCGTCGGAAATGACCAACGTTGAGGCGCGCACGCTTCTTGGCAAGGCGGAGGCGCTGCGCCAACGCGGCGAATGCGATCGCGCCTTGGTCATCTTTAATCGTCTTGCGACGGGATTATCGCCGAAACTTCGCTTGCGGTGGGAGGCACTTTGGGGCGACCTTCAATGTCGCACGACGCTTCTCGAGGATCCCAACGGCATCGTCAAGGTTGTCGAGCAGCAAGCGTTTTTGTATCCGGAGATGGGTGGTCCAATGCTTGCAAAGCGGTTTGAGCGGCTGGCGAATCGGAACCGC
>JAJRUK010000341.1 GCA_024277835.1 Planctomycetota bacterium
CGAAGGGGCGCATCGTCACCGGGCACAAACAAATCGACGATCTCGCCGCGACGGGCAACGTCGCCGGGTGTTTCGACCATTTCCAATCGCGTAAAGCCTCGATCGACCGCCCACGCAAGAAGCGTATCTGGCGTTAGAACCGAAGCCCCCTCGCGCAGCCTCAGCGTATTATCTTGTATCTCAGCGGGCGTTGGGACTGGCTGCATGAGCGCCTGGATCGGCGCGACAATGGTCGCATGCGCGCCGCCCGCCAGCAGAGAGCAAAGTCGGAGACGTTCCGCCTGAATTTCGCCCGCGGCAGCCCCTTCTCCGGGGAGTGATTCCCAGGCAGGGAAAATCTCGCAGCCACTCCCCATGAAGAGTTCGATGTCGTCTCGAGCGCGATCCGCCTGCTCGGGATGCGCTGTGATATAGAGAGTGGTGCGTTTATTGGACGCAATCGTGTAAGCCGTAACGAGCGGCGCGCACGCTCCCAAGACACCTGAAATGTGAATCAGCCCCTCCCCGCTTGCGAGGAGCGCTTTCAGGCGCTTAAGGCGGGCGTCCGAGGCGATCGATGGGATCACCAACATGCTGTGGGGCATGATAAACGACACTCGCGCGGACGCAACGCGCGGCACCGGAACCCGCTTCGATCGTCTCGCTACCCAGCGGGACAAGATCGCACAAGTTGGTACGGGGTGAGACTGGTTTCGATCCGACGTCTTCACTATCCTTAATACTGGTGGTCGAAGCGTCTGCGCACCTCTATGATGACGCCCGACTGAATTGTGAGCACGCGACGGTTATCGGAACCGTCGAACATTTGGAGTCCTGTTCATCTCATGGACGGAACTTCGCCAAGGAACCGAATGACATGAATCGCCTCTCTGCCAACCGAACGACGCGCGGTGTTTCGCGAAATGCGTTCTTGCTTCTCGCGATGGTCCCGGCCATCTCTTTCGCCGGGGACTTGCCCAAGGAGTTTACACTAGGGCGATACATCCCCGAGGACGTCTGGATGTACGTTCATCACGCCAGCAACCCTGAGCGCGCCTGGATCGACGACGCCTGGTCGGACGTGTTCGAGGCGGCGAAGGATAGCGGTGTCATTGGCGATCTCGCCTCGATGCTTTGTTCATCGATGGACGCCGACAACGAAGCCAAAGCCCGGGAAGGATTAGAAAAGGCAACAAGACTGGTCAACGCGGTCAACTGGAGCGCCCTTACAGCGAAGGAATACGTTTTCGCGGAACGGATGGCGGCCTGTTGCGTCGGGTACGATTATATCTTTCTAGTGCGGGGCGAAGACGGGAGCGGCCAGGCGAACTTCAAGGCGATTTCATCAATCATGGAAGAGCTTGCCGTGCTTGCGGGCAGCAAGGTCGTCGTGAAAGACATTGGTGGCACGACCGTTCACTCTCTGGCGTTCAATTCTGAAGAACTGAAGAGCCGGGGGTTCACGATCGAGCTGATTCGCAAAGGGGATATCCTCGGGATTGTTACGGGGCAGAAGTCGCTGACCGATGTGATCGGGTTACTCGCGGGAAAACCGCAAATCAAATCCATCACGCAGAACAAACGCTTCACCGAAGCGATCACCAACGTTCCAGCACCTCGCGATGAAGTCGCGTATTACGACATCAAGCGTTTCGTGGGCGATTTCGACACGATGCTTGAGAAGATTCCTCAACTTCGCGATCAAATGGCGAAGCATGGCAAAGCGCGCAATGGAACTGCGAAGAACAAGAAGGAAAGTCCGATGCGTGCTCTGCGCGTGGTGATACGCGAGGTCGATATTGTCGACTACGTCGTATCGACGACGACGACCGAGGGGATGAAAGAGTGGAACCGATCCTACACGCGGTTGCAGGACGGGGCGAGTAAGAAGGGTTTGGCGAAAGCGTTTCTACATCGTAAACCCTTCAAGAAATTCGACCGGTTCATTCCCGTCAACGCACTCGGTTTCAGCCTCAGTGCGTCGGTGGATTTCGAGCAACTATTTAAGTCGTCTAAGAGAATCCTCACTGAGGTTGAGCCATCGATCGGAACCAAGGTGGCGGGCGTAGAGGCGAAGCTGGCAGAAATGGGGCTTGACCTTCAAAAAGATGTGTTCGATTGGCTTAGCGGCGAATCGATCAATATCGAAATCCCAGCGGCGATGGTGACGCCGATGAGCCAAAGCGATCAGGTCTTGATGCTTCGAGTGAAGGATTCCAAGCTTGCCGCGATGAAGATCAAACGCGGGATCAACAAACTCGCCGAACTCATGCAGAACAATGGGCAAATGCTGATGGTCACGCCCGCGCCGGTTTCCGCTCAGGGATTTACGCAGGTCACGCACCCTCTGCTGGCGATGATGTTTCGCCCCGTCATCGGCGTGTATGAAGACTGGTTGATCCTTGGCACGTCGGCGGCCGGGATCAACGCTTGCCTGGCGGTGGCGTCGGGGAATGCACCCTCAATCGCGACAAACGAGCGATTCATTCGCGAAGGCCTTTCACCCGCGGGTGATGTGCGTTCAGTTTCGTTTAAAAATACATCGAATTGGGGTTCGGACGCGGCAAAAACGGTAACGATGATCGGCGCGTTCGGCCCGATGGCACTCGCCGGAGTTCCCGAAGAGAACGCGGAGCAACGCAAGGTGAAGGCGATGATCACGAACCTCCTGGGATTCGCGGCGAAGGTCGGACCGGTTCTTCAAATGATCGACTTCTATAGCAGTGAAGCATCCGTCTCAGTCTACGACGGCGACCGAACGCTCCGATGCGAGTCGCTGGTCACTTACAAAAAGACCACCGCTCCGCCGAAACCCTCCGAGCCGGTGCTGACGCGTAAGCCTGTGAAGTAACGCCTCCATTCACGTCAGAGTCGAGAAAACCGCTTTCGCGCAGCGGCGCGGTCCGAGAAAACGCTCCCTCACGGTCGCGGCTCTGATTACTTGGAAAACGGCGACTGGACGATTCTGCCTTTTTCCACGCGGACGACAAGCTCACCCGTGAGGACTTTGCTGGCGATTTTGCCCGCCGTTTTCTCTCGCCAGCCGCGAAGCAACGCGGGCGTTTCCGCGTCGCCCGTCTTGTCCAGATGATACGCGATGAGTTCGTGGATCATCTTCTTGGTGGCGACAAGGCTGTAAGCCAATCGCCTCTCCAGACAGTACCCCTTGAGGACCGCCGTTAGAAGTGGAACGATGACCTCTTCCTGAGGAAGCTGCTTTTCCCTCGCCGCAACATGTGGCCACTGATCCGGAGGCAAGTCGATTGCGGCGCTGACAACCTCGCACGCGGTGCGAATGTTCTTGTCGGAGAGGTTAATCCCACGCAACTCGCGGATGTCCTCATATTTCGCGATCGCATGTTTGGCGATTTCCACGAGCAGATGATCCTTCAGAAGAACTCGCGCGGGCCTGTCTAGCTTCGCGGCGGCCTCGTCTCGCCAGTGGAGCAGTGCCCGGACCGTGGCGAGTTGTCGCCCATCCATAGAGGCGGTGCCCTTGAGGCGGCGAAGTTTTTCCTCCTCGACGCGACCGTACAGGCTCTCTTTTTCAAAATTGGCAAACTCTTCGGTGGCCCAGTCTTCCCTGCCGCGTCGCTGAAGGTCGGCCACAATCTTGGCGCGTATCGCAAGGAGATAGCACACATCCTCAGCGGCGTACTGAAGCTGTGAAACGGTGAGCGGCCTGCGTCGCCAGTCGGTCAGCGTTTTGGACTTATGGAGGCGAATGTGAAGGTATCGCTGGACGACTTTCTGGAGACTGAGCGGGAACTCGATCCCGACAAGACCGGCTGCCACCTGCACGTCGAAGATGTTAACGGGAAGGTTACCCGTGTGTTGGACGCAAAGGGCCAAGTCCTCTTGCCCAGCGTGGACGAGGACTTCGACATCCGGGTCAGAGACGAGTTCCCAGATGGGGCCAAGGTCCAGCTCTCGAAAGGGGTCGATCAGGGCGACCATCCCCTCGGTGGCGATCTGGATCAGGCAGACCTCCGGCTCGTAGCGATCTTCCATGACGAATTCGGTATCAAAAGCGAAGCGGCCTTCCTTGCGAACAGCGGCAACAAGCTCGGCGATCTGCTCCTGCCGCTCGAATTGGACGGCGTCTACGGGCGGGGGCTTTTGCGGCTGCGATCTTTTCCTGCCGGAAGATGAGTGAGGCATAGGGCGTATCATAACCGTCCTGAAGGATTCTGCGAGGGGGATAGATCGGCGGCAGTGATTGATGATACCCGCCTGCTAAAGTACAATGGGCGGTGTTCGGAGCGAGCGAAATAGGGGTTGGTTTTGACAACCTCTGAAGCGATCGTTGCGACTTGCTGATGAGAGACGCCCGTAGCCTTCGAAACTTGGCGATCGCTCACGAAAATTCGCATAAATTCGGATAGAGAAAGCGGAAAATGGCAGAAGCACCGACCGGTAGCGGCGAGAGAATCGTCGATCATAAACTCATTGAGGAAATGCAGGACTCTTACCTGACCTACTCGATGAGCGTCATCATGGCCCGGGCGCTGCCCGATATTCGCGACGGACTCAAAC
>JAJRUK010000342.1 GCA_024277835.1 Planctomycetota bacterium
CATGCACTTCACACCGCGCATACCGCCAAACGCCTGGGCAACAGTCACCTCGGAGATGACCTTCTCGCCATGATTGGAAACGATGTCCTTGGCCCTCTGGCGCATCGCCGGGATTTTCGCCGCTAGTTTTTCTCGCAGTGCTGACATGATTCGACTCCTCTTTTTTTCGTTCGGCCCGGGAACACGCGTAAGCAATGGGATATCGGCGACAAAGCTCGCGCACACGGACCCCGCGGAGAATGATGTAGCACTTTTCGTGCCAAGACCGATAACGTCAAGCGAGCGAGGGGCGGCAATCGGTGATCGGGGGTAATACCTGCGCAACGACTCGGCGGTCGATCGCATCTCTGCCTATTCCGATTGTCAGAGAACGTCGTCGAACCACGCAAATATGTATACGAAACCGACGATCGATAGACAGAACGCGACGAACCCGACGATCCACTCAATCGCGCCGTATCGCTCATCGTTCATTCTTTTCTTGAGAAACGGCCCGGTGCGAGTCGCCCAGACAACGAACTTTCCAACACAATAGCAGATTAAGAGATAGACTACGGTCTTCAGGAGCTTGATGAGGATATCCATCGCTTGTCACCTCGCTTTCGGCGGGCGATGCCCGCCCTCCCTGCTTCGACCTTCTACAAGGTCCGCACAGCGGACCCTACAGCTAACCACCCGCATCGCGAGAGGCCGCGATGAACATCCAAATCGGGATCGCAAGGATGCCACCGATTGAGATGATGGCAATGATCCACGCCCAGAGAGGGACGCCTCGTCGTTGTTCTTGTTCGTTTGTTTCGTTCATGGATCGCGGCCCTACTTCTGATTCTTTATGTTCAGATTCACGTTGTCAGTTGGGTTGATCGGTTCGAGATTCGTGTTGAAGAGCATCCTCTTGGGTACAAAATCGCACAGATGTCTACCTATATTTCCGTAAGAGAAATAAAGCTTCTTCGTTTGCGTCCATCCGACATTCACCGGGTAAGCTTTGATGACATATTGTCGTGTAACTCGCCCGTCTTGGCCACCGAACATTTCAACGGTGAGTGGAGCATCGCCTACGTAGTCGTTGTTCACTTCGATACGAGCCCCCAGCGGCTCCGATATGACCTCGACGTCGTACGAAACTGATCGGGGAGGTGACGGCATAACCACGCAGCCTGATCCGACCCAAAGAACCACTGCCGCGAGTATCACTACTTTCCGCATGACCCACTCCCGAAGACAATTGAAGATCGACCAAACTGGGCCTGGAGGGACTCGAACCCCCGACAAAGCGATTATGAGTCGCCGGCTCTAACCAACTGAGCTACAGGCCCCGGAGCAACCATTATTCAATCAGCGCGAGGCGGCGGCGTCAAACCCAGGTCGGCAAAACATCTCGTCACGATGGCACGTCGATCCAGATGATGCCGTCGCGGATCGTTACGGGGTAGGTCTGCACCTTCGCCTGCTCGCTGTGGGTGCATAGGCCGGTCGAAAGGTCGAAGTCCCACTGATGCCAAGGACAGCTTACGACGTTTTCCGTCACCTCTCCGCCGGCGAGGTTGCCGCTGGCGTGGGGGCAGGAGTTGTCGATGACGCGAACGGTCTTTCCCTCGTCCATGACGAAGACGGCGTACTCGTGGCCTGCCTTTTCTACGAAGGTGCCAGCACCAATGCGGCAGCGGGCGAGGGGGATTAGCTCGATGAGTGACATTGATGGGTATTGTAGATGAAATGACTGCGCTCGGCACGCGGGGATGTCGGGTCGATGCCCCGACCTACGTGTCGAGTTGCGAGTGACCCTGGTTAGCGAATGTCCGCGCGGGCTAAAGCCACGCGACTCGGGGGGGGTTGGTTGCTTGTTGCTTGGCGATGGCGGTATCATGTCATGCGAAACGGAGGTGACGTGATGAACGTGATTCTTGATCTTTGTGTCGTACCGATGGGTGTCGGGGTTTCGGTTTCGAAATACGTAGCAGCGTGCGAGAAGGCGATCGAAGCGTGCGGACTGACGCCGCACATGCATAGCTACGGGACCACAATCGAAGGCGAGTGGGACGCCGTCATGATGGCCGTGAAGCGGTGCCATGAGACGGTTCACGAGATGGGTGCGCCGCGGATATCGACGTCGATTCGACTTGGGACGCGAACGGATCGCAAGCAGACCATCGCGAGTAAAGTTGAAAGCGTTGAGAAAATACTGGGTGAGTGATGAAGACAGACAAGAATGGATCGCAACCGAGCCGCGTCCGTGAGGAAGCGACATTGACGCACAATCGCGGATGGCTTCCTCACCATCCGGATCGCTTCCTTGCGGGCGCGGCTCTGAAAGAGGCGTCTTGCTTACGCATTGAAGGAAACGCTATGTGCGGCGGGTCCAGGCTTGACCTTTGTACTTAGGGATGAGCGCGGTTGCTGCGCCGAGTTCGTCGGTGGTCCAGTCGCCGGGCGAGAAGGTAGCACCCGTTGCCTGCGCGAGTCGACACGGTAGGTCTTCGCGAAGCGCGGTGATCGTTTCCTCGATTGATACGTCAGGCCTGGCGGTTGTTTGCTGATCGAAGCGGTTGCCCAGGATGATGGAGCCATGCTGCAAGAGCGCGTCTCTGGTTCGCCGCTGAGCGCTGCCGGCTAGCTTGTTCCCGTCAAGCAAAACATCAACGCAGTGGCGGCGTTCAAAGCAGAAAAAGGGGCCTCGCGTTGGGGTTGAGTCGTCGGTTTCTCCGCAGCGATCCGCTTGGATTGAAAGTGCACCGAGCGTGCTAATTACCGCGTCGTGAGCGAGTTCGTAGAGTTTCCTCGGACCATTCCTCAAGAGCGAATGGTCGAGCGGCAACATGAGCGAATACGTTAGTTCCAGATCGTGAAGGATCGCCCCGCCGCCGGTGAGCCGCCGCACGACGGCTAATGCTCCCGCGGGCGGGCGGAGCTTTTCGTACTCAGCGTAGGGCTGAAAGTATCCCAGTGAGATGGTCGGCGGATTCCACTGATAGAGTCGAAGCGTCGGGGGCGACTCGCCGCGCCCGACGCGCGTCATGAGCGATTCGTCGCGGGCCATGTTGATTGGACCGTCGAGGGCGGGGTCGTTTAGGATGCGGGTTGATGTGAAGTCGGACATGCAATCGCACCGGTCGGCGCAGCAACCCTAACGGGAGGACTTGCTTCGTTTCCGCACGCCCATCTTGATTTCAACCGTCTCGATTTCGCCGCCTGACGCGCGATCGAACACCAATGCGATTTCCGTCGCTCGTATGGCGAGTTGAGAAGCGTTTCGTCTGCCATCGTACATCGCCTCGAGTGCTCCTTGCGCGTGCGACGAACCCGACCCGATCGCGCAGTATCGCTCGAACCGACTCACGCTCAAGATCTCCCGAACTACAAAGAGTCCACTTGAATTCGCGACAAGAAAATTCGCTCCGAGATCGGCAAACGGAGTTTCGTCATCTTTTTCGGCTTTGTCATCTACAAAGTGATACTTGTCCTTCATAGCTTGCCAAAAACCAACAAAGAAACGCAGGATGGAAGTCTCGTCCTTCAGTTGCGGCGAACGCTTCATACGAGACAAGTAGTCTCGAAGTATCGTGCGATAGATGCTGAGTCCACAAAAACCGATGTATGACCCGCCCACTCGCGCGACCTTGTGAGTACCAACGGCGTTAACCACTCGCTCGGAACCGACAGACGACATCGTGTCAGACGAGATTGCAGCAACGCCATTTTTCTCAACCGCGACGATCGTTGACATGGAGTTCCCCCCTCAGCCCAGCTCGCGCGAGCTATCACGCCTTCCATCGAACGTTCGGTTTTCGACTGGCTGCCACTTCGTCCAAGCGGCGGACGGGCATGGTGTGCGGAGCGTTTTTCACGACATCTGGATCGTCCGCGATTTCGTCGGCGATTTTGTGCATGACCTCGGCAAAGCGGTCGAGCGTCGCCTTCGACTCGGTCTCTGTCGGTTCGATCATCAAACAATGGTGGATGGGCCAGCTCATCGTCGGCGGATGAATACCATAATCAATCAACCGCTTCGCGACGTCGTTTTCGCTAACGCCCTCCCCCGCGAAATCGGGGATCAAGATAAACTCATGCGCATACGGACCGGGGAACGGCAGATTGAAACGCCCCTTGAGCTTGGCTGCGAGGTAGTTGGCATTAAGCACAGCCTTTTCCGAAACGTCCTTCAGCCCGTCGCAACCCAAACTCCGAATGTACGCATACGCTCGAACCAAGACGCCGACCTGA
>JAJRUK010000343.1 GCA_024277835.1 Planctomycetota bacterium
AGTTCTCTCTTGGCGAGATCAAGTTCGTGCGCAGTGAATCCGAATTCGCGAGCGCGATGCACTTCCATGATTAGTTCCTCGAGCATCTTGTTCCAATCTTGCGGTTCGCCGCTGGCGTTCCCGCTGACCAGAACGGCGTCGTTGAAGAACGACATGGTAGAGGCACTACCCCAGCGGAAGCTCGCGTCGCCTTTGTTCACAAGCTCTTCAAAGCGCCTGCCCATGATCCAGCTTCCGATATGCTCAACGAGGTCATCGTTCCACTGCTCGACGGTTGTGACGGGCGGACGACCAGGGAGGATGTTCAGCATACCTACGTTACACATGGCCATTTCCGAGTCGGTGACCACCATCGCCCGCTGCTTGGTGAAGGTTTTGAACTCGGGCGTTTCTGGCTTTCGCGAGGGTGCTTTCGGTCGGTATTGTCCGAACTGCTTTTCGATCATCGGGATGATGTTGGTGGGGCTGACGTCACCGACCATGACGAGCGTCATGTTCTCCGGACGATACCAGGTGCGATAGTAGTCTTTGAATTCACTTCGCTTGGCGGTTTCGAGAATCTCGTCTTTTCCGATCGGGAGGCGCACGGCGAAGCGCGTGTCGGCAAAAAGCTCAGGCCAGAGCTTGTCGCGGATTCGCTGGAACGCGCCCTTGCCGCGACGCGATTCTTCCAGAACAACGCCGCGCTCTTTGTCGATCTCTTCGTCCAAGAGGAGCATGCGATACGCGTAGTCACTCATGACGAGTAGCGCCTTGTTGATCTCCTCAGGTTTGGTGTTCGGCAGAAACAGCATGTACGCCGTCTGGTCGAAACTTGTAAACGCGTTCAAGTCGCCGCCGAACTCCATCCCGACGCTCTCGAAGTAAGGAATCAGTTCGCCGGGTGCGAAGTTCTCAGAACCGTTGAAAGCCATGTGCTCAAGAAAGTGGGCGAGCCCTTGCTGGCTGTCTTTTTCATTCAGCGAGCCGGAGCGAACGTGCATGATGATCGCCATTTTTCCGGGCGGGTTGTCATGCTGGCGATACTTCCAGGTAAAGCCGTTATCGAGTGTTCCCGTACGAACGCGGCTATCGCTGGGCAGTGGTTTCGCGGTCGCCGACGGCAACAGAAATGCCAAAACGGCAAGGGCAGCGACGACGCTGCGCGGTTTGATTCGTGTGTTCATGGTGCGTGTTCTCCATCTAGTTGGTAACGTTGTGATAAGCACCTTTCGACCGATCCGAGCCGAAAGAAAAAGCGGGACCGCAGGATACCACCGCGGTCAGAAGTTGCAAAGCCCGCTTTCCCCGATCGCTTGCGGTCAGCAGTCTAGTCGAGATAATCGGCGGGTTCTGGGAAACCTCTGGGAGTGAGAAGAACTGTAGGAATTTGTCTGCGTTGAAGTGGTAACGGAGTTGAAGGATATGTGGAGCCACACGAAATGATGACTCAAACGCTGGTCGGTCTGGATCGCATTATCGAGAACCTGCGAACGCCCGTGCGAAACTATGCTGAGTTCCTCCATGAGATCGCCGGCGAGAATGCGAAAGGTCTGACGCTTTTTGGTTCGATCGTAGCAGGGTCGTTTGACGTCAGGCGACATTCGGTGCGAAACGTTCTTGTGTTCGACAAGGTCGATCTATCTGTGCTTCGCCGCATGGCAGCGCATGGCATCAAGCTCGGCAAGACGCACATCGCTGCGCCTCTGGTCATGACGCCGGACTATATCAAATCTTCGTTGGACACCTTTCCGCTCGAGTTCATCGAAATCAAGCAGCAACACATCACGCTCTTCGGCGAGGACTACTTTGACTCGCTTGAGTTCAACAGTGCCCACATTCGCCTGCAATGCGAGCGTGATCTCAAGTCGATCTTGATCGGACTTCGGCAGGGCGTTCTGGCGGCGACGGGGCGAGAGAAGTTTCTCGACGCTCTGCAAGCTGACGCCAGTGAGGGGTTGATGCGAACGCTGCGGGGGATGTTGTGGCTTAAAGACCAGCGCGATGCGAAACCCGCAGCCGACGTTCTGGTCGAAATCGAGAAGCTCGCCGAGTCAAAGCTCCCCGGTCTGCGTGCCGCCATGAACCTCGATACCCCGCACAACTGGTCTGCATTTGAACAACTCTACTGCGATGTAGAGGGGTTGGGGAAAATTGTCGATGCGTGGTAAACAATTATATTGGTCGTTTGCTTTGATCGCCTTCGTGCTTACGCCGGTTGCGGCTCCTGCCAGCGTGACGATCCCGCGCCCGCAAAGCTTCGTCACAGACCAAGCGGGCATTTTGGATAATGCTGCGCAGCGAAAAATCACCGGATGGCTGGCGGAGCTTCAGCAGAAGACCGGGGCCTTTGTTCTCGTGGTAACTGTGGCCACGACGGACGGCGAGGACTTTTTCGGATTCGTGCAACGACACTTCGACGCCTGGAAACCAGGGCAAAAGGGGAAGGGCGACGGCGCGCTGATCATGCTGGCGCTCAAAGAACGGAAAGTTCGCATTCACACCGGTTACGGGCTTGAGTCAATCATGCCGGACTCTTGGTGCGGTTCTATATTGCGTGAGGCGAGGGACCAATTTTTCAAGCGCGGACAATACGCCGCCGGTATCGGACAAATGGCGGTGGCTGTTGCGAATAAGATCGCGACATCCAAGAATATCAGTTTGAGCGGTGTCCCCGCGTACAAACGTCGCGGCGGGGGTGCTCAGCCCGGAGGCGCGATCTGTGCTGGCGGGGCAGTGCCTCTGATGATGCTGTTCTTTATCATCTCGTCGATGAGTCGGCGGGCGCGTCACCAGGGACGGTGGGGCGGATCGGGTTTGTGGCAGGGGCTGCTCATTGCCAGCATGTTTGGCAACATGACTCGCGGCGGTGGGCGTTCTTCGTGGGGCGGAGGCGGTGGTGGGTTTGGTGGCGGATTCGGGGGCGGTTTCGGTGGGTTTGGCGGCGGTATGTCCGGAGGAGGTGGCGGCGGTGCAAGCTGGTAACACATGTCCATCCTGCGGAGAGGTGGTCACGCGGAACGTGAAGTTCTGCCCCTCGTGCGGGGCGGCGTCCAATTTCAAGCGAGGCAGTTCGATGAAACTCGGCAAAATTCTAATGCTCATCATGGCCGCGATGCTTTGCGGCGTCTTGTTCGCAAGTTGCTCTGTTTACAGGGGTTATAACCGCGCGGTCGCTCTCGACGAGGAGGTCCAAAGCGCCTGGGCACAGGTGGAAAACCAGTTGCAACGGCGGTTCGACCTCGTGCCCAACCTCGTCGAGACCGTCAAAGGTGTCGCCGGTCATGAGAAGGAAGTTTTCACGAACATCGCCAAGGCGCGGTCGGCGTATACCCAGGCGAAATCCGTCGGCCAAAAGGCGAAGGCAGCCGTTGGATTTGAGTCTGCCCTGTCGCGATTGCTGGTGATTCGCGAAGCTTATCCAGAGCTAAAAGCCAATCAATCTTTCTTAAAACTCCAAGATTCGCTCGAGGGCACGGAGAATCGCTTATCCGTCGAGCGCAAGCGGTACAACGACACCGTCGCAACGCTCAACAAGTTTACTCGGAAGCTCCTTGGTAGGCTTTACGCCAGCCTCGCCGGCGTTGAGAAAGCCGAGTACTTCAAGGTCTCCGACGAGGCGAAATCGACACCGAAAGTGGACTTTGGAAAAACGCCCGCGGGCGGTTAGAGCGCGCGCATACCTATCGTAGCGACTCGATTCTTTCGTCCCTCCTTCACCAAGGGGGGATTGAGGGGGGGGCACGTTACACCTGGCTTGAGACTGCTCTAGCCCTTCTCTCATCCGACCAATGCCTCGGGATGACTGATCCGTCGCCCGAGTCGCTCTGGACTTTTTGTGCCGCCAGCATTCGCGTTCGTCTTTCAGATTGATAGAATGGGGTCGTCCCGACGCACTGCGGAGGGGCGGACCGACGAACTTTCGATGAGCGATCCCGTGTTCGTGTTGTCGTGGATGCAAGTGTGTCGCGACAGGTTCGCAGATCCATAAACCGAACTGCGACTGGCCGTATCTATTGCACCAACATGAGAGAGGCGATGGTTTAAACCGAGGTTCAGGTCAAAATCATCTGGAGGAGTGGCCGAGTGGCTGAAGGCGACGGTCTTGAAAACCGTTTGGCGGGCAACCGTCACGGGGGTTCGAATCCCTCCTCCTCCGATGGCTGGGGCGTAGTATTGACTTGTTTCATACGGTGTTTTCGGTACTCGCACAGGATAGCTTTGCGGTACTCAATGACTGCGGGCTGGCGCACGCCGAAGCGCGTTCTTGTGACCCGCTTGGTGTTGTTCTTGGTGTGGTTTGCTGAGCGGTTTTGTTGTCCGTTCCGGTCACCTTCGCCGCAGTCCGACTCAGCCCCACCACGTCAGGCTGCGCAGGCACGTGGTCCTTGGAATGCCTATCCGTTCGACAGATCATGCGCGCTACGGACCGGTCGTTACTGCGCCGTCATCGTGGCAAGCCGATAGCGGTCCCAAAGGTTCCGGATTTCCCCCAAAGATTCCGCTGGCCGATCCGAGGGCGATCGTGGTGATGGTTATGGGCACGTCGGGATCGACAACGGATAAGCGACCAACTTCAGAGCGTCTACGTGAAGTACGATGTCAGTTACGTTCGCAGAGTCGTTTTGCGGTTCGGGGGTTTCTCGGCGCAGATAGACTTGATACTCCCAATCAGCACCTGCAACATCCTTGACGATGTCAACGGTTAGGACCACGTCAGACACATCGACCGAGCCGCTGCCATTGACATCCCCGAAACGCGCCGTCGTACGCTCCAGCTCCTCGGACGCGGCGACGCAGGAGGTCTCGTTGCCGATGCAACTGATCGCCAGTTGAGCGATTCGATACGTCGAGTCCGGGATGATCGATGAGCCGGTGACGTGAATGACGGTGCCGCGAAAGATATCACCCCAGTCGATGTATTCGGGTTCACATCCCAGCGTCGCGCATCGGTAGAAGGTCGAAAACGCCGGCGAGCTTTGGCACGATGTCACCGGGGAACCGTTCACGTCTCGCAGCAGGTTGACGAAACGCACTTCCCCTTCACGTGCCCCGAAATCCGGCGGATTCGCTGGAAGTGGCGCTGCGGGATTGTAGAGCGTGTCGAGCGTAACGCGAAGCGCGGTGTCCTGCCCCGCAGTTGTTTCGGGGACAACGATCGAGAAGAATCGTTCCCTGTCTGGTTGGATCGCATCAACCGCGAGGGCGGGCGGAGGCGGGCAGTTGTCGGTGCAGGGGCAGCGCCATCGCGCTATATTGGCGGAGACCGAACCGCCCGCGGTGGTAAATGTTCCGCCAACGTACAATGCGGGGCCACCACCGTCGTCGAACTCAATCAGCGCCGAGACTGTGTCGTTTATTCCCACGCCGAGGGGTTGCCAACTCGCGCCGTCCCACTTTGCGA
This sequence comes from Planctomycetota bacterium, assembly GCA_024277835.1. Classification (GTDB taxonomy): domain Bacteria; phylum Planctomycetota; class Phycisphaerae; order UBA1845; family UBA1845; genus JAJRUK01. Next base: position 5,384 of record JAJRUK010000343.1, read on the forward strand.
TATGATTGGTGCTGTTCCCCCCAGCGGACGTGAAGTCGCCGCCGGCGTAGAGTGCCATGCCTGTGCCGTCGTCGAAAGTTCGCAGCGCGTAGACTATATCGTTCGTTCCGGCACCTACGGGTGCGGATCCGACGCTGGACCATTCGGAGCCGTCCCATCGGGCGATGTAGTTTGCGGGCGTTGCGCCTGCGGACGTGAACTCTCCCCCTACATGAAGCGCGGGGCCGGTGCCGTCATCGAATACTTCGAGCGCATACACCGCGTGATTCAATCCCGTGCCGAAGGAGCCCGAGAGCGCCGACCAGCTTGATCCATCCCATCGGGCGATCGAACGAACGGTGATGCTCCCGGCTATCCAAAATGACCCTCCGGCGTACAACGCCGGTCCGCTTCCGTCATCGAAGACGGCAAACGCTCGAACGTTTGGAATATCGACCCCGGTTCCCAGAGACCACCAGTCGATCCAGTTCCACTTAGCGATTCCGAGGGCGTCTGTGTTACCGGCAGAGCGAAACGTTCCACCTGCAAACAGCGCTACCCCGTCGCCCTCGTCGAAGACCGTGAGCGCGTAGACCCAACCGTTCATGCCTGTTCCTGTGGCCTTCCACGTCGAGCCGTTCCACCTGGCGAGACGATCAACGGGGATCGAGCCGGCGAAAGTGAAAATACCGCCGGCGAAAAGCTGCGGGCCTTGACCAAAGTCGTAGACCGTGAAGGCGCGTACTGATCCGTTGAGGCCCGCGTCCAAGTTTGACCAGCTTGCACCGTTCCATTTCGAGATGTTGCGCGCGTATGCGTTCCCCGTGTTGGTGAAAAATCCACCTGCGTACAACGCCTCCCCGCCACCATCGTCAAAAACCTCAAACGCGGAAACTTGACCATCTGTGCCGGAGTATCGCGGGCCAGAACCCAGCGCCGCCCAGCTTGAACCGTTCCACTTGGTGATGTTGTTGATGCCAATCTCGCCGGCGCTTACGATATCTCCCCCTGCATACAGTGCTGGACCCTGTCCGTCGTCGTAAGTGGCAAGGGTCCTGGGAACACCGATTATTCCCGTGCCCAATGCGGACCAGGTCGTACCGTCCCATTTGGCGATGCGGTCGATGCTCTCATTTCCCGCTGTGTTGAAGCTGCCCCCCGCATAGAGCGCCGGGCCGCCGCCGTCGTCAAAGATGGAAAACGTATTGACAGTGCCATTTATCCCCATGCCCACTTCCGACCAACTCGACCCATCCCACTTGGCCACGCGGTTCGCGACGATACCGCCAGCCATCGCGAATTGCCCACCAGCGTATAGCGCCGGGCCGGTCCCGTCGTCGAAGGTGGCCAGCGCGTTGATATTGCTGTTTACGCCCGTACCAACGGGCGACCAGGTTGATCCATCCCATCGTGCGATCTTTGTCGCGAGCACGTCACCCGCTGTGTTGAAGAATCCGGCGGCGATTAAACTTGACGTCGTTCCCTCGTCGAACACTTCCAGAGTCGAAATAGTTCCGTTGACACCAAGACCAACGGACGACCAACTTGCCCCATCCCATTGGGCGATGTTGTTTGCGCTTCTCCCGTCTGCGGTTGCAAAGCTCCCACCCACGTACAACGCTTCGTCTCCACCACCGTCGTCGAACACTTCCAGTGCCCGGACAGTTCCAGCAACGCCTATGCGTAGAGGCAACCAGTTTGTTCCGTCCCATTGGGCGATGTTTTTAGCGCTTACACCGCCCGCGGTCGTGAATGATCCGCCTGCGTAGAGCTTCGGTCCTTCGCCCGAGTCGAAGACCTTGAGAGCAAAGACCTCCCCGTCAATCCCCGCGCCAACCGCCGACCAGGTCGTGCCGTTCCATTTTGCAATGTTGGCGGCGAGGGTGTCACCTGCAACGGCGAACTGTCCCCCAACGTAAAGGGCATCACCGGTTCCATCGTTGAACACGACCGAGGCGTTCGCGGTTCCGTTGATTCCGGGTAGAGCGAAGCTCTGGGACCACTGCCCGCCGCAGTCCTCTCCTTGTGCCAAGGCGTTGGTGAATAGGAATATGAACAGAGTTGATCGTACGCATGAAGCGTACCGTTGAAATACCTGAGCCACGTTCACTGTCCCTTCGGTCGAAAAAGGGATGCGACACTCCAGCACTCTTGAATACCGCAGCGCCGCCAAGAGGGCACCTCGACCTTTGACGCCCCGTTAGATTCTCACGCTAGCGAGTTCTGCGCAACAATGCAAGAAAAAAGCCCCGCATGCAGTGTGATCGCTGGGCAAACGGCATACCTTCGTTTCGTAGAAACCAGACCGATGCGCGATAGGGTCAACACAATACGGGGTTGCCTGAGTGAGCGGGCTTCTTTGGTTTGGGAATCTCTGTACGTATGTTTGGCTGAAAGCTGGAAGGTTGACCCCTCCCATATGGGGGTCGGAGGGGTCGGCGGAAGCAGTCACTGGGAGGGACCGCCCAGGTTGCGCTCAGCTTGTTACATCGACGGTACCGGGTCAATAGCGAGAACGGTCGCTGGCGTTTGGTCACTGGAGCTGAACGACTGAGAGCGTTTTGGCACGCGTATTTCCAGATGGTTTTCGTGGGAAGGCCCAATAAACGATCGAGTGTGCGGGTGGGAGGGGCATTACATATTGTTGAATCACGGCTTTATCGGGCTACCTATGATCCGAAGTCCTGTCGCAGCGTTAGCCTAACTTTGGGGTCGTTTATGTGTCTCTATGTGAAGATAAGTAGACTTTTCCGTGTCGATTCGTCCTTTCTTGTCTACCTGGGGAAGGATTCGGCGGGGTCGCGACATCTAACATGACGGATCGGGTATAATAGAGTGTGCGGCGACTCGGGAGTTGGCGAAGGCCACGCTTCGGTCGAGGCTGCTCCAACTTGGAGGTGCATTATGCGGCAGACATCAAGAATAAGCGTTTCTTTCGCGATCGTTTCAGTGTTCGCTTTCTTGCTCGGGGGTACAGCGCCCGTGTCAGCGCAACATCGCGGTGGTGGCGGTCACGGAGCTAGCGGAGGACATCGTGGCGGCGGATCGCGCGGTGGTCATTCCTCGCGCAGCGCCGGGCGCAGTCGTTCAAGCGGTCGAAGTTCCTCCGGGCATTCCCGCGGCGGCGCTTCGCGCAGTAGGTCGCGCGGCGGAGTCAGTCGAGGACATAGCGGAAGCAGCAGAGGTCTCTCCGGGCACTCTCGCACTGGTTCATCCATACGAAGTCGTGGCCGCAGCTCGTCCGGGCGAAGCGGGCACTCCAGCTCTGCCGGCCGAAGTCGTTCCAGTCACAGAGGCTCAAGTTCTTTCACGCGAAACGGTAGCCGCGGTTAGGTTGGGCGTCGCGGGCATGGAAGCGCTGCAAGTCGAAGTCGTACTGGAAGCACTAGGTCACGTTCTTTCACACAACGCGGTGGTCATAGTTCGGTCGGACGAAGTGGGCGTATAAGTTCTACAAACCGAAGTCGTTCCGGGTATTCAAGGTCTGGCACATCGCTACGAAGCGGTGGGCGTAATTCAGTCGGACGAGGCGGACATCAGTCTGCATCACGCGGTGGGCGTGGCAGCTTTGTGGGAAAGGGTCGTAGCTCGTCGGTTGGGCGCGGTTCTTCACACGGGTCTGTGGGGCGGAATGGGGCTAGCTCTCACGGCGCGAGTTCCAACGGTCGCTACGCAAGCAGCAGCGGCTCGCGCGGCGGGATCCGTCGTGCAGGGCATAGTGGGCTTGGCCGCGCCGGACACGGCGGGAACACTGGCTATGCAAGCTATGGCGGCGTTGGATCGAGGCATGGTGGCGTTGGTATATCCAGCGGGCTGCACGGTGTCGGGGCGCTTGGTAGTGCCTCTCACGGGTTCGGGTCTGGTTTGGGATACGGTCTTGGGTATGGCATCGGTTCGAGCATAGGCTACGGTCTCGGTCATTCCTATGGATCGGGTTACGGTTACGGTGGTTATGGCGGCTACGGTCTCGGACATGGTTACAGCGATTACGGGATTGGTCATGGCTTTGGCTATGGTGTTGGTCTTGGATTTGGTTACGGCGTTGGCGGTGGTTTCGGTTACGGCGTCGGCCTTGGCTACGGCTACGGTGGTTACGGTTATGGTGGCTATGGTCATGGCTACGGATTGGGCGGACATGGTTACGGTTACGGACCTAGTTATGGGTACGGTTATTATGGCGATTACTACGGAGGTTACGGGCTAGGCCTGTCTGTTGGATACGGCTCCTATTTCCCGGCGTACTATGGTTCGTATTCGAGCTTTGGCTATGGTCCATACGACGACGGGTACGGCTCGGAGACGTACTATGACAACTCGTACACCTACGCGCCGGTCATCATTAACAATGAGGATGATCTTGATAGCGGTGGGGTTTCGTACACGAGGATCGTTCCTCAAGGGTCGGAGATGGACTACAACTACGGTGTCGAGGATCGTAGCGACTGGGGCAAGGTCATCGTGCCACCCCCGATCGTTCGTCCGGACGAAGCCCCCGAGGTTCTTCCGCCGTTGGGTGATGAAGACATGCCGGGGCATTCTCACGAGGGCGGGGGTGACATGAAGAACATGCATCCAGTATCGAGTAAGCAGGTGACGCCAACATGAGATACGTTCAATGGCGATCGTGTCTTCAAGGTCTGATTCTCTTGTTGCCGCTGGTACTTCTTGGGTGCCGGACCGGTGAAGGGTGTCGTGATGAGCTGATGGCGGGGCCTCCGCCCGTAGTGCCAGAGGTTGCACTGGCGGCATTTTCTGGTGACGAGCAAGAGCATGCGCACGCGCAAGGCCATTCTTCTGCTTCGCTGGCTGCGGAGGTTGTTGCGGGCGATGTTACGATGCGCGCCGCGCTG